>JAHBWT010000027.1 GCA_019636815.1 Nitrospira sp. | reverse complement strand
GGACCAGCCCGCTGCATCACGCCATTCCACCCCCGCGGGCCTCAGATGGAACGACGTCTCAGCCTAAATTAGGCTGCGAGTGCCAGTTCTTGATTGGCAGTTGCATTTTCTCGGACTTTTACGAGTTCCCGAGAGCTCGACATGCGACAGTGACTTCAGTATCCCCGTCGAAACCGGTCGCCCCCTTTCTGTGAAGGTTCAGGTTGAAGGTGAAGTCCGGCTTTTGTACTTAGCCTGAACCTCAGCCTTCATCATAGATACTCATAATACCGCACAGGTCAATGGGATGCCACCTCCCCGGCCTAATTTCCCGAACAAGGACTGCCCATCGCAGTCTCTACACGGCCTCTATTCATCGAGACTGGGACGGACAAGAAATGGACCATAGACAAGCGCGAACAGCAGATACGCCCCGCTCCAGCTGAGTGCGGAGAGACCGAGTATCGTATGAGTGAGGACCGTGAGTGTATCAGAATTCGGTGCGAAGATCCGCAAGAGCGCGCCAAGGTTGACCAGCAGGTAGATCATCACGGTCAGTCGATCAGCGTGCCGAGGTCGTCCGGTGTGGCCCAAGCTCGCGCGAGTCATCACCGCCAGCGTCATCGTACCCATCGCTCCGGTGGTCAGCAGATGAACCGCATTTTCAGGTGTAAATCCGACCCCAAGAATCGACGCTCCAAGGGCGACTAAGAACATCCCGATCCAGGCGTACCCGATATGGAGGATCAATACCAATGGCTCACGCCAAGTTCGCCACCCTCCCCAGCGTAGCCATCGGATCAGACTCGCGATCCCACCCACAATCAGCAGAGTTCCAGCCCAGAGACTCTCCGGCTGGAGATTCCACGCCACAACCCCCAGTAATACCAGAGCAATTGCAACACCATCGACTCGAGAAAATATGTCGGGCAACGGAGAGATGTTCCGATCAGCCAGGTACTCTCGAGCAAATGTGGGCGCAAGCCGTCCACCGATAATGGTCAACATCAGCGTCATGACCGACAACGCGAAGCGTTCAGGGAAGTCCGTCGGCGAACCGCTCAATGCAGAGAGATGGAAGAGGATATTGGCGCAGGCATACAAGCCGACCAAGACCCCGATCGGTGTTCGATCCCAACTACCTGCTGCAGCAATCTCCCGCCAGACATAGACAGCCAAGATCACCAGGAAGGCCCCATCGATGACGGCGGCTGTCGTCGCCCCTACCCACGGGAATGCCATGAGGAGCCGCCCCCCGAGCCACAGCAGGAAAAGCAGTAGGAGCGGTGCCCCCCTCAAAGGCATCCGGTCCGTCCAATTTGGCATGGCAGTCAGCAAGAACCCCGCTATCAAGGCCGGCAAGTACCCGAACAGCATCTCATGGACATGCCACTCACGCGGAGAATAGAGGAAGTCCATCGATACCTTGCCTGCGAACAGAGCAACCCAGGCAAGGACAGCCAAACCGGTGAACAAGGCCGCACCGAGGAAGAACGGTCTGAACCCATACGACAAGAATGCCGGCCCCATGTATGGCGGGAAGGTGGGTTCGTCGTCCTGTTGCTGCTCGGCCATGGCTGGCTGGCCAACCACATGGATTTCGTTGGATGACATAGAATTTGATTCTCGCGTGTGGATCAAAGGCCTGTCAACCGAGAGCAAGCGTCAGGGCGGTCCAGGAACTGTTTGGAGGCGGGATAGGTGCTCCAGAGCAATTCAAGCGTGATGGAGGTCAGCAGCGCTGTGACTTGCTTCGGATTCTCCTCTGCTTGGGGAACGGGACCTTGCCCGCGCAGACGTGTCCATTGTTGGTGCAGAGTGGCGCGGTGTTTGGATACCGAGCTCTTCACCTTCTCGACCCAGAACGTGGGATTTTCTGGATCCGCCATGTACTGTCCCTGTCCTCGACCGAAATGGGCGATAGCCAGATACCGGATGATGACGTCTTGGACCAGCAAGTCCAGATAGTCATCCGACCACGTGACCGGGGTCTGGGTGTGACTGACCTTCCGCTCCGCCCACGCCTCTCCCCCGAGAAAGCCGAGGACGCCTCCGACCACCGCCCCAGCGACTGTGAACAGACCCATGCTGACTCCACCCGTCGCCGCATCCAAATGGAGTCCGGCATAGGCTCCACTGGTCAAGGCTCCGCCGATCCCGCCGATCGCGGTACCGCTGAGGGTCGCTTCATCCAGACCCTGCGCGCCTCGTTGGACTTCAACGTGTTCCATTCTGGCCTGGATCACGCCGATCGCATCCCCTTCCAGGCCGTGCAGCGCAATGACCGTTCTGGTCGTCGCGCCGACCTCGTTCACCAAATTCCTCAAGAGCACATCGACGGCCTGTTGTTTCTGCGCGTCCATCGGCGAACCATCACCCTTGGTCATCACCCCAGCGCTCGCGGCTCGCGCCGCCAATATGGCCCACTGCTCCATGGCCGAATGGAACAAGGTGAGATTGGCCTTCTGCCAGGCGGAAAACAGCCGGGTCATGAGTTGGCGGTCGTCCGGAGAGAGGAGCAATTGAATGGATTCGAAGAGAATACCTTCCTGGACCCAACAGCGACTGAACGCATCAAGGCTGTACACTCCCCTGACGAAGCCATAGGGAACGAAGTAGTCCTTCCATGGCTGTTCAAGACGCTGCTGTTCGTGACGGTCCTTGGGCGGGCCGGTTTGGTTCAAGAGGACGATGACAGGTTTTCCGATCCATTCGAGGAGTTGCAGCTCCGGAGCGATGTACCCGGCCATGGTCGGTTCTTCGGTCGCATTCACCAGATAGAGCACGACGTCCGCTTCTTGCCGGACGTTCAACACAGCCTGCTGGGCACACCAGGACGGCCGATCACGAAATCGGTCCCACACGTCCGTCAAGATCCGAAGGATCGGGTTCTTGGCCCCCTGTACCCGCGAGAGGATCTTCTGGCAGTTGGGAAAACCGGGGGTGTCCCAGAGTTGCAGGGACTCCCCCGCTTCCGTTTCCAGCACCGTGTACTTTTGATTTTCGAGGGTCACGTGGGCTCGATCGGCGACAAGACCGACGTCTTTTCGAAGCAGCGTTCTGGCCAGAGTGGTCTTCCCGATATTCGTATGGGAAATCAAAGAGAGGGCGATCTGAGATTTCTTGGCGCTCACCGTGTCCCCCGAAAATCGCCCGGCCACAAACAGTCGGGCAAAGATTGGAGCTCCTCATCCAGCGGTCGGGAAGGATCTTGGTATGTCAGGGCTTGAAGGCCGCACTCTTTCACCAATGTAGTCCAAGCCTGACACCGTTCCCTCAGGCGCTTCTCGTGGTTGATTTGCGCATAGGCTCCGCAATCCAAGAGGACCAGCAGCATATTCGGTCGTCCTCTCCCTTGGATCGTCGCTTTCAACTCCTCCAAGAATTCGCTGTGTGTCTCCTCAGGAGCCTGGGCCACGTTGAACAGCGCGACGGCGCACAGATCTCGATCGGAGTCGACCGGAACGTGTGGAGGGCGTTCGCCATATTGAACCGAATTCCCGACATGAATGTCCGCCAGAGTGCCGAAGGCGTCGCTGAGAAACGCCATGAGCCGATCGTCCGCCTCCTTCACACGATGACTATAGGCCAGCACCTCCACCAACAGTCCCTTTCCTCGGTGGGGATTCAACAGACGCCGAAAGTACGGTTCGTCGCTCGGCAGGCGCATCGCATCGGCCATGCGGGTCTTGCGCATCCATGCCTCTGCAGCAAGCACCGTTCGAGGCAGGATAATGAACAACACCGTCGTCACCGCCCAGAAATGAATCCAGATCGCCGCACTGGCCTTGGCCGTGCCGCGAAGATCGGCGACGGCTTCCACGCCAGGGATCGGAGTTCCCAGGAGCCAGCTCGCCGGAGCGAACAGGATAGAGAGAAAGGTGTGGACTCCCTCAGCCTCCATGAACGTGCTGTCCCATCCCGCCTTGTACAGAAAACTGAAGCCGCGCAGATAGAGCCCGGCTATCACCCCGATCGCCAACGCGGCCGCAGCCACATGAAGCAAGCTACGGGCATGGGTGATCAACAGATCTCGAACATTGTGAAGCAAGCGCCCCGTGTAGGAGGCAAGCGATGCGGCGATCCATTGGGCTTCGTCGAGACTCTGTGTACGGTCAGACCGAAGTCTGTTGAGCCGTCCCTTCACGCCAAGTCCCCAGAGCCATTCCACCAGACCCGGCAAGCCCGGCTGCGACCGATCGCGTGCCGATCGAGGGAGGATCATGTTGTAGAGCAACCCGACATAGGCGACCGCATTCCAAAGGAGGAGTGTCAGGAGAGGAAAATTAAGGAGGTTAATGTGACCCGCAGGCCCAATAGGATCGGCGAGAAATCCCCCCACCACGGCACAGCCGATGAGCAGCGTGAGCGGCATCTTGATGCGTAGTACGGCGAACGCCGAGGTGAGCGCAGGATGTTTCTGTGTCAGTCGACTGGAGATCTGGTCGGCTCGCTCGATGACCCACGCTTCTCCGGCATGCGCGGGATCTTCCGCGGCTTCTCGTTCTCGCGGATCGTTTCCATGGCGGGGCGGCTCCCGTTCGTACCGCAAGATAAACTTGTGGTCGGAATCATGTTCCTCACAGGCCTGAACCAGGAGCACCTTGGCAAGCTGGGTAAGCGTCATCGATGGCTAACTGCATTCCCACTGTGCATCATCGCTAGGCATAGGTTTACCTGTTCTTCTCAAACTCATTTTCCCTCGTATGGCGATTCCGGGCATTGTATCATTTTGTCTCTTTGGCGTATCACTTGAGATACGTCCAGCGGTGAATCCATGCGGCCGTAGCCAACGATCGGACCTCAGGAAGCATCCCAAGTCGCACTTCTCTCAAGCGTAATCAGTGACGCATTGGAACAGCGTCCCCCGTGGCATCATCATTGCGTATGGGAACCAGTAAATCTACGAAGGCGAGCAGAACTGCTCGACTGAATACCAAGGAGGGACTCCAATGAAATGTACGAAATGCAGCGGTCTGATGGTCGTCGATCATTTGCTGGATATGAAGGAAAGTTACCTGCCGATGTGGATGCAGGCTCTGCGATGTCTGGCCTGCGGCAATATCGTAGACCCAGCGATCCACTATCACCGCGAGACCCGGCGTGCTCAGAGAGCCAAGCGGCTCACGTCACGGTTGGCAAAACGGTCAGCGACACCGGCCCAGGCGGCGTAGCGGCGAACGAAGTAAGATACCGCCTCTTTCGTCCTAAAATGCAAGCGAGAGCCTGGCTTTACTCCCCTGTGATGCGGTCACGCCAAGACTCCTACAACCTTTGCACTCTATCCGAACATCGACCAGGATGATCGATCTCCCAGCGTCCTCGTACCATCCGTGCTGATACATAACCTCCTCTAAGCGCCAGAGAAGACAACAACCACCCACTTGCCACTCAATTCTCATCGTATCAGATTCGATTCAGTTACTGAATCCAATTCGATACAACGGAAAAAGAGATCGCGCACTATGAATGC
The DNA here is from genome assembly GCA_019636815.1 of Nitrospira sp. Classification (GTDB taxonomy): domain Bacteria; phylum Nitrospirota; class Nitrospiria; order Nitrospirales; family Nitrospiraceae; genus Nitrospira_D. The sequence continues at coordinate 40,103 of JAHBWT010000027.1, read as the reverse complement.
AGAAGAGACTGTTATTCTTGGAAGAAACTTTCAGGGGTGAGCAATTGTAATACGGGCACGAGGTTTGCTCACCATGACGAAGCGTTTGAGTACCAGACCGTGCAGGGGAGTCGTAAAAAATGCTAGCGATACTGTTTTTATACCTAAGTATATTAAGTTGACAGGTGTCAATTGATGGCATTAATATCGCGGCTCCCTAGCGGCTCGGCACCTTGAGAAAATTCCTTCTCGCCCCGTGAGTCTAACTAATTCAGATAGAGAGGTGTAGTGGTGCGGTTTCTGGTTTCATTCTTTCATCACAAAAAGGAGACTTCGATGAAGAGGTATCTTAGTTTCGGGGCTGCTCTGTGCCTCGCGGCTGGAGTAGCCGGTTGTTCGAGCGACGATCCCGTGCCGGCCAGTGCTGGTCCTGTATCATCGCCCATCCCCGCTTCGTCCGTCACGTTTGACGTGACGGACGAAGCGGGTCGGTGGTTCGATACCGGCGCTCCAGTTGCCGGTACCCGTTCGCTAGCTATCGTCAAGCCTGGCGACAAGGTGGCATTTCTTCAAACCAAGTCGATACATGGCCCGAATGGGGCGAATGGTCCGTCCCGTGTGGAGAGTTTCCATACCGTCACGAGCCTGATTTGGCCGGCCGATGCGACTGAGGTGGAACGTATCGATCAGGACAAAGCGAACAAAGACGACCATGAAGTGACCTTGAACACTCCGGGTCTCCATGTGTTCGTGTGCAAGCTGCACCCCTATATGTTGGCCGGTGTGATCGTCGATGATTCGGACACCGAGGGGCTTGATATCGGTGAGAACCTCCATCTCTTTGGCGTGACTCATACGGATGATGTTCGTCAACCGGCAACTGCCACTAATGCCTTCCCCAGCAATTCAGACCTTGGGCTCAGGCTGTTGCGTGCGTTCTTCGTGGTCACCAACCCAACAAACTGGAAAGACTATACCAAGGATGGAGAAGCATATAAGCCGACCTATCCTCCAGTACCCGTTCGCGTCACTGGCGGCGCAGTCGTTCCAGACCTCAATGCAGCACTTCAAGGTGCATTTGATGGCGAGCTCATCCCAGCCGTTCAGAATCCAGCCACCGAAGGAATCGGCGAAGTATGGGTGGACACACAGTATGAGGTGAGCGCGACAAAAGGAGAGGCTTATCCCAGCACAGTGACGGTGGTCGATGCCGCGACATGGAAGGTCACGCGCAAGATCGCTTTGCCTGCCCAGAAGATGAATAACGCCCACAACCTGTGGGCCAGCCACGATCAGAAGCAGATCTATAACACCGAGTGGCATGGTCGTAGCCTCTATGTCCATAATCGCGAGGACGGCGCACTCCTGCAGGAGATCGTGCTCGGCGAGGATCCAGCCCACGTGATGACCAGAGTCAATAACGAGCAGGTACACGTGGGACTGAATGGTGGAAATTCGGTCGTCGAACTAAACAAGGCCGCTGATGGGACCCTGAGCATCAACCGCAATATTCTGGTGCAAAACCCAGGGGACAAGCAGGCACAGCCGCACGCCCATTGGATGGGCCACGATGGCGAGACAATGGTGACCCCCAACTCCAATACGAATGACTCCACATTCTGGGATTTCATCACTGACAAGATCAAATCGAAACCTGCCACCGGCACCTTGCCGATCGCGGCAGGAATCAACCCAGACTCGACAAAGTACTATGTGTCCAACTACCTGGGCCACAGTATTTCCGTGATCGATATGGCAACCGGGGATAAGATCAAGGACATCAATTTGCTCCAAAACTATAATCCACTTACGGGGCCTACCGGCGGACCCATCGGTGGCCTGCCGATCCAGACTCCGGTGAGCCCAGATGGGAAATTTATCATTACGGGGAACACCTTGACCGGAACGATCACAATCATTGATGCCAAGACCGACACGCTGGTCAATATGGTAGCTTGTGATCCCGGCTGTCATGGTGTGAACTTCGGGGCCAAGAAGGGTGGCGGGTACTACGCCTATGTCACCAGCAAGTTTTCCAATCGTTTGATCGTCCTGGATTACGATCCAAACGGTGACGGCAACGCCGATGATGCGGAGATTGCCGGTTGGGTTGTGCTGGCGGACGGCGCGGCACCGAGCGATGATCCTATCGCGGCAAACGCCGGCATGGGCGGACAGGGCCTGTTGCCTGTTCCCAATGTCTATAATGGGTGGGTGCAGAAGCTGCCGAAAGCATTCTGCGATGAGCTCTCGGAGGAGCAGCGGAATCCGATTGGGACACCAGTGAGCACGTGCCCCGAGTCATGATCCTGTGATCAGGGTGTTGGATGCCGCTAGATCCAACACCTTGATGCGCGCAGTGTAGCAAAGGGCCCGGTGCGGCGGTACCTAACCGCCGCACCGGGCCTAACGTGATGCCCACGCCAACAAGGTCACAGGTGTACAGCGATCCATCTTTTCACAAGTCTATTCGTCTCCATTGACCACAGCCAACACTCGCCGCCCGTATCGTTCCGCTTTCCTCTCGCCGATGCCTGGAACCTCTAGCAGAGCCTCGGTCGTCCCCGGTTTGGAAACGGCGATAGCCTTCAACGTTGTGTCATGGAAAATGAGGAACGGCGCGACACCCTCTTCCTCGGCCAGTTCAGAGCGGAGTTGTCTGAGCCGTTCAACCAGCTGTCGATCCGGCGGCATCGTCTCAGGGATACCCTCTAGGGCGGCAGATGAGCGACGCGGCTTCAGCACCGACCCAGCGAACTGTTGGCCTTCTACTTGTTCCAACACCGCCTCGCTGATGCCTTGCAGAACCTCTCGTCCCTTGCGCGTGACCTCGAGCGTGGGATACTCCGTACCTTCGACCTGAAGATACCCTGAATCGATGAGGCCCTTCACACGCGCGGTGACAGACGGTTTCGCCTGCGCACGACAAATTCCGTAGGTCGGGGAGTCCTCCGCGCCGCAGGCCAGCAACGCTTTCGAACGACTTCCACGGAGGATGTCGACGATTCGATTCAGGCCGAACCTTCCTCCACTCCAAGAAACGGTTTCCAAAACTTCTCGCGCGGAAACGGCCGTTTCCCGAGAACCCGTCCTGCTCGGTTGCAGAACCGGCGCGACACAGCGATCACACAGGCCGCAGAAACCCAACGCCCGCTCGGCTTCGTCGCTGAAGTACTCGAGAATAGCGAGTTGCCGGCACGTCGACGCCGAGACATATCCCAGCATTTCGTGAAGCAGCGTCTTCATTCGCCCAGCCCGATCACCGCCATCGGGATCTTTTGACGCCTGCTCGATGAAGTATTCTTGCGTGGCCACATCACGTTCATGGAACAGCAACGCACAGGCGGCGCGGCGCCCGTCGCGGCCAGCGCGCCCGGCCTCCTGATAGTAGGCTTCGAGACTTCCTGGCACGTCGAAATGGACGACCAATCGGACATCCGACTTATCGATGCCCATGCCGAAGGCATTCGTGGCGACTAAAATTCGCAGGGACCCTCGCCGAAAATCGTCATGCACGAGTCGGCGTTCCTCGTCCGAGAGACCGGCATGGTAATAGCCAGCTGAGGCGTGAGATTGCCCCAACCATGCAGCCACCTCCTCCACGGCTCGGCGAGTCGCGCAATAGACCAGGATCGTGCCCTTTCCCACCTCGCGAACTAAGCGTCCCAGCGTGGCCAGTTTGTCTTGGCGAAACTCGCAACGATGAACGGAGAAGGCTAGGTTAGCCCGACGAAAACCTGCGACGAGCTGGAAAGGGTCTCGAAGCGAGAGCCGTTGGCAGATATCGCTTTGCACGCGAGTCGTGGCCGTGGCCGTCAAGGCCAAACAGGGAGGATTCGTAAGTTCCTGACGCAGGCGGCCGATCTTGAGGTAGTCGGGCCTGAAATCATGGCCCCACTGGGAAATGCAATGCGCTTCGTCGACCACCAGCAACGAGACCCAGAGGGAACGCAACAGCCGGAGAAACCCTTCATGCTGCATCCGTTCCGGCGCCAGGTAAAGCAGCTGAACTCGCCGCTGCCGGAGATCTTGCATCACGCGACTCTTTTCCAGCGCGGCAAGGCCGGAGTGAAACGCCGCGGCGGCAATCTTGCGCTGCCTCATGGCCGTCACTTGATCTTGCATCAACGCGATGAGCGGAGAAATTACCAGCGTCAACCCTGGGAGAAGAGTCGCCGGCAATTGATAGCAGAGCGATTTCCCCTGCCCCGTCGGCATGACCGCCATGGCATCGCGGCCGGCCAACACGGCGCGAATGACGTCCTCCTGGCCGTGCCGAAACGCAGCAAACCCGAATCGTTCCTTGAGTTGTCGAGTCAGAGCATCCACAGAGGAACTGAACTAGACGGAGAGATGGCGATAGAAATCGACGCGAACGAAGTATAGACGACCGGCCCTCGGTAAGTCGAGCGACCCGAGGGGCGAGATCAACGTTCAAGCCATACACAGCTGTTGGCAGCTGTGCTACCCCTTCGGGCGGTGTTGTGAGCGGACAGGCATCGGCGGCGATTGGAACAAGAGGGATTCGATGGAAGAGCCGTCACGCGGCCAGCGTATCGGAAGCCCCTTGGTTCGTCTTCAGGCCCCGCGTGTCGAGTCGCTCGCCCTTCGGCTGGAGGCTGCTCACCTTGCGCAGAATCATGGTTCTCAATTCTTCATCGTCAAGATGAGAGAGCGCTTCCCGTACTCCAGCAACATCCCCATCCTGCGCGAGATGGGCGGCAACGCCGATGAGCGGTAACGTGCCGGCCTCGCCCATCGCCTTGGCGATCTCGATCGCCCCGGACCGATCCCCGGCCTTGACGAACACTTGAGGAAGCTCAAGATAGAAGTGACTCGCCAACAACGACCGATCGGGGCATGACACGATCGTATCTTTCACGGCCTGTACATTCCCCCGCTCCGATTCGATGAAGAGCATCATTTGCCAGACATCTCTGAGGTATCGCCTGTCGCTCACCCCGCTGACCGTTTCTCGCGCGCCGATCGTGTCTCCCGACAGCGCTAGTCTGATCGCCTGGTCCTTCAACTGTTCATCCGCCGATGCGTGGGTTGGCATCATCATTCGCCTCCTCCCTGCAGTCGATTGAGGTATCACATTGGAATTTCAACGGTCTGTTTCGGAATGTAACCGTGAATGTCGTTCTTGTCGACTTTTTCGCGACAAATTGACAGGCCTATCCATCGGAAAGTCAGCGCAGTCAACAGGATGTGAAGATGCAATGAGACTGCAAAGCGGGTTAGGCGAAGGGCCTCGCGAGTAAGACCACCTGTACACTCATCGTGAAATGGTAATCCGGCTTTTCAAAATGCCGCGTCAAAGGCGACTTCTCCTGTCACCCCCACCTGGTACGCGGATACGCGCCGCTCGAAGAAGTTGGCGACTTCCTGGACATCCTGGAGGTCCATAAATGCGAACGGATTCTTCGCCCCATACCGTCTCGGGAGACCAAGAGTCGTCAGCCGTTGGTCCGCCACAAACTCCAGGTACTGCCGCATATCGCGCAGCGAGAGTCCAGCCACCCCGCCCCCGAGCAAATCCTCCGCAAACATACTCTCGCATGCGACGGCGTCGTCCATCATCAGCATGACGTTGGCCTCGAAGGCCTTGTCGAACAGATCCGGCTCTTCGCGCCTCACCTGCTTCATAACTTCAAAGGCAAACGCCATGTGGGCGCTTTCGTCGCGAAACACCCAATTGGTCCCGTTCGCAAGTCCATGCAACAGCCCGCGCGAGCGCAGGAAATACACATACGCGAACGCGGCAAAGAAGAAGAGCCCTTCGATACAAGCGGCGAAGCATACAAGATTGTGCAAGAACCGACTTCGCTTTTCGCGCGAATCCAGCGCATCGAGCCGTTGAAGGGAGTCCATCCATGTAAAACAGAAGTCCGCTTTCCGGCGGATTGACGGAATGGTTTCCACAGCGGCGAAGGCCGAGAACCGTTCATCTGGGTCCGGCACGTAAGTATCGAGCAACGTCAAATAGAACTGGACATGCAGGGCTTCCTCATAGAGCTGGCGCGATAAGTACATCCGCGCTTCAGGTGCGTTGATATGTTTGTATAGGTTGAGCACGAGGTTGTTCGACACGATGGAGTCGCCGGTGGCGAAAAAGGCCACGAGGCGTTGCACGAGATGACGCTCGGCAGGGCTCATCTTCGTGCGTAGGTCACCCACGTCGGTGGAGAAATCCACCTCTTCCACAGTCCAGGTATTCTTAATAGCTAAACGATACATCTCGAAGAACACTGGGTAGGCCATGGGACGCAGCGTCAGACACATGCCGGGATCAAGGAGTCGCGCGGGCCGTTGGACATGGCTCATTGGCAGGCCTCGCAGGTCCCTGGATTTTCAAGTGAACAGGTCACGGCGTCCGTTCCTCCTTCGCGCGGCGGGGGGAGTGTCCATTCGGAATCGGCGGAGGCGCGGGCGCCGCTTTGTGACGCGCTCTGCGGGGCGGAATCGACCGTCGCTTTCGCGATGCGGGTCGCAGGGCGAGAGCGCAGGTAATAGGTCGTTTTCAACCCCTTCTTCCATGCATAGAAGTACATGCTCGACAATTGTCCGATGTTGGGATTTTCAATGAACAGATTGAGCGATTGGCTCTGGTCGATGAACGCGCCACGGTCGGCTGCCATGTCGATGAGGGAGCGCATGGGAATCTCCCACACGGTCCTATAGATGGCGCAAAGATCGGCAGGCAGCTCATCAAGACCCTGCACCGACCCCTCGGCGATTTTCAGGCGTGCACGCGTCTCATCTGTCCAGAGACCAAGTTTCTTGAGGTCAGCCACAAGATAGCGGTTCACTTGAAGAAAGTCGCCGGAGAGGGTTTCACGCTTGAACAGATTGGAGACTTGAGGCTCGATACATTCATAGCACCCGGCGATCGAGGCGATCGTCGCGGTGGGCGCAATCGCCACGAGCAGTGCGTTCCGCAGCCCGTGCGCCAGGATCCGTGTCCGAATGGTTTCCCATCGCTCCTGATCCTTCGGTGCGATACCCCAGGCGTCGAACTGCAGCTCGCCGCGTGCGGCCCTCGTTTCTTCGAATGCCGGATGGCGTCCCTTCGTGATCGCCAAGTCCACCGATACCGACAGCGCATGGAAGTAGATATCCTCGACGATCCGCGCCGAGAGAGCACGCGCATCCGGGGCATCGAAGGGCACGTGCATCTGGAAGAATAAATCTTGAAGACCCATCAGTCCGAGGCCGACCGGCCGCCACCGGTGATTCGACGCTCTTGCCGCGGCGAGGGGATAGTGGTTGAGATCGATCACCCGATCGAGTTGATGAACGGCGGTCCGCACGGTTCGCGCGAGCTTGTCAAAGTCGAACGATACGGTGCCATCGGATTCGATCACCGTGTGGCGCGCGAGATTGATCGAGCCGAGGTTGCAGACAGCTGTTTCGTCCCGCGATGTCACTTCGAGGATTTCGGTACAGAGGTTGGAAAGATGGACCGTCCGCCCAGGCAAGGCGGTTTGGTTGCAGGCGCGGTTGGACTTGTCCTTGAACGTCATCCAGCCGTTGCCGGTCTGCGCGAGCGTGCGCATCATCCGCGCGTACAGCTCACGAGCCTTGAGGGTTTTTGCCGCGAGGCCGGCCTGCTCCGCCTGCGCATAAGCCCGTTCGAATTCCTCTCCGTAGAGATCCGGCAGCTCAGGAACTGTCTTGGGATCGAACAGGCTCCACTCGCCGTCCGCCTCCACGCGTCTCATGAAGAGGTCAGGAATCCAATTGGCCAGGTTCAAGTTGTGCGTCCGGCTGGCTTCGTCACCTGTATTGTTACGCAGCTCCAGGAATTCCTCGATGTCGGCGTGCCACGGTTCCAGGTAGACACAGCAGGCACCCTTGCGTTTCCCTCCCTGATTGACCGCGGCGACCGACGCATCGAGAGTCTTCAGCCAAGGGATGATCCCGCTCGAATGCCCATTCGTGCTTTCGATGAGAGAGCCGCGTGACCGGACGCGATGGTAAGCGAGCCCGATTCCACCTGAGAATTTCGACAGCATGGCGACGTCTGTATACCGTTGGTAGATGTGCGCCAGATGATCGTCCGGTGAATCGAGCAGGAAGCAGCTCGACAGTTGCTCATGCCGCGTTCCAGCGTTGAAGAGCGTCGGTGAGCTCGGCAGATACTCGAGCGATGAGAGCAGGCGATAGAGTTCGACCGCATCCATGACAGTCTCGGCAAGGGCACAGGCGATGCGGAGAAAGAACTGCTGGGGCGTTTCAATGACTTGTCTGGTTACCGGATGTTTGAGCAGATAGCGGTCGTAGACCGTGCGCAAGCCGAAATACTCGAACTCCTGGTCTCGCTTCGAGTCCACCGCATCGTTCAACTTGCGGCTATTCTGCACAACGAAATCTTGAAGACGATCATTCACCAATCCCAGGCGATACCCCGCAGCGATAGACTGGGAGAACGCGTGGATTTCTTGGTTCTCGACCTCCTTGTCGATGTAGGTCGCCAGCAAACGCGCGGCAAGCTTCGCATACTGAGGCTCTTCTATGATCAAGGCGGCGGCCGTTTGAATCGAAAGCCGGTCAAGCTCACGCGTCGTCGCCCCGTTATAGAGCCCGCTGATGGTCTTGGTCGCGACTCGAAGCGGATCGATGGCTGAGAGACCGGCGCAACACCGATCCACGGCGCGAACGATCTTCATGACGTCGACCGGTTCCGTCGAGCCGTTGCGTTTTCTCACCTGCATCGTATGTTGGGAGGAATCGTCATCGGCCGTATGGTCTTCGGAAGGGAACGTTTCAGACGCGACGGTAGAAGTGTCGATGCTCTCGGCTGGTTCACTGGCCATAACTATCCTCCTCGCTCATGGGGTTGCGCAAAGGGTCACCCTTTGCGGAGATCCCGCGAGAAGGCATTGCCAGCCGAGACGCGTAAGATAAAGTCAGCGTGGCGCTCGGACCGACCATCACCCCCGCGGGCGATCACAGCACACTGTTGGGAAGAGTTGGTCGTGAACCAAGAACGGAAGGAAGGAATACACTCCGAACCAGCTCAGACCTACGGTCCTCCCTCGAGGCTTCCAGGTCGAACCGGCTACGGTTGTCTCCCCGTCACCGGGTGCTGGCAGGTCTTCGGGCTTGCGAGCGCTTCGGCTGTCGCCGACTTCCTAACTTCCACGGCTTCCCGGCCTGAACGACCAGTGCCTTGCTTGTGGAATCGTTCTCGCTTACCGCTGCGGGGCAGCCCCGGATTCGCACCGGGTTCCCTTTTGCTCACTGAAATGAGATCAGTGAACCAGCACGGGCGGGAGTCTATAGTTGAATGGCATCGATGTCAAGAATGGCCCAATTCGGGTCGTGCATCATTGATCGTCGCGGACGAACGACCACTGGAGAATAGTGACCGGGCCCGTGAGCATACCCTTCATCGGGCGTCACCTGAAATTCCAATACCCTTCGCCTTGACTGAGCAGCGTTTCCGAGGCTAATCTACGCCACTTTTCGCCTCTGTTGGCACATCAATAGAGCGGGAGTGAGTTGTTCCCTAGGTTACTCGTGTCACTTTCTTGTATTGTTCATACATGTTAACGAAATCACGTTCATTCAGACATTCGATATGATGAACATTTTCATAGTGGCGATCGTCCTTCTCCTGGTCTTACTACTGATCGGATTAGCGCTGTATTTGCTATTTCCCCGCAAATATCAGTCTGCCGATTCTGTCGCCAATTCCTATGATGACTGGACGAATGACGGCATTCTAGAGTTCTACTGGGGCGAACATATACATCTGGGACACTATGGCTCTCCGCCTCGCAAAAAGGATTTTCGCAAAGCCAAGTCGGACTTTGTGCATGAAATGGTGAAGTGGGGTGGGTTGGACAAGCTTCCTTCCGGTACGGCGGTTTTAGATGTAGGCTGTGGCATTGGCGGCAGCAGTCGCATTCTGGCGCGGGATTATGGCTTTGCTGTCACCGGAATCACCCTCAGCCCTCAGCAAGTCAGACGTGCTCAAGAACTGACCTCCCCGGAGGTGAATGCCCGCTTTCAGGTCGATGATGCGCTGGCGCTTTCGTTCCCCGATGCCAGTTTTGATGTGGTCTGGTCGGTCGAGGCAGGACCGCACATGCCCGATAAGGCACAATTTGCGAGAGAGCTATTGCGCGTTCTGAAACCGGGGGGAATTCTGATTGTTGCCGATTGGAATCAGCGGGACGATCGCCAGGTGCCACTCAATGTTTGGGAAAAGCCAGTGATGCGGCAACTGCTGGATCAGTGGTCTCATCCGGCATTTGCCAGCATTGAAGAGTTTTCAGAATTACTGGAGGCAACTGGACTGGTGGCGGGTGAAGTCACCACAGCGGATTGGACTGCCGAAACCGTACCCTCATGGCTCGATTCGATCTGGCAGGGAATCGTCCGCCCAGCAGGGATTGTTCGGTTTGGCATGATTGGGTTGATGAAATCATTGCGGGAAGTGCCCACGTTCCTGTTAATGCGTCTGGCATTTGGGACAGGGCTGTGTCGCTTTGGCATGTTTCGGGCAGTGCGTGCCAATGTCCCTACGAGTGAGATGTTGTCTATGCAGATGGATGACAGGCTTGTACGATCATGAATGCCACTGATGCTCTAGCTCCCCAGAATGCCGACTATGATGTCGTCATTGTCGGCGTCAAAGTGTTTCATCGCGGCGGCTCCCGTTCGCAGCACTGAACAAATAAACCAATAATATCCAGATCTATTTCCTTTCCCTCTCTCAGATCTGGGTGTGCTTCCAGAATGCCATGAAGGATCAATGCCGGATTGGTTACGGACGGATTGTCACGCATGAATGCTCTGATCACTTCAGTAAGGTCGGTCATCGCGGGGGATCTCCATCGGCAGAAACCCTCCTCGCGCACTCGTCGACACGCCGCAATGCAGAGTCACGCGCTTCTTCCGGTGTCATGGGACGTTATTCCAGAGTAAGCTCTCATGACGAGATCGACTATTGAGATCGTTCGTGCGACCGGATATCGGGAAATAACCACGCCGCAATCACCCGATCGATCCCGCTAAATGGCGACACGGTTCGCAACCCCGCCGTCGTCGATAGGACCTGATCACGCAGCCGTGCGTTTCGATCGAGTGTCTGAAACACACGATCGCGGATGAAGGCCACCACCGGATTCCCCGTATTCCAATAAAACACTTGTTGATCGGTCAAGTGTTGCAGCATGGTCACTTGCGGTCGCCTGGCACGTTCAAAGGCACTCAATCTGGCGGCTGAATAGTCCTGGTCGGCGAGACAACTTGGCAAGAGATCGGACAGCGCCATGGCATCGACCATCGCCTGCATGCGCCCCTGCGAGGCATGGGGATTCATGGCATGGGCGGCATCACCGATCAGGACGGCTCCATTTGCCACCCATCTCGGCGTGCGCACCCGCCCCGTCGGCAGATACGCGACCTGACTCCAATCATGCAGATTCCGAAAGAGCCGGGTAAACGGCGGTGCGATCCGGCTCCATGTCTGCTGGAGCGCAGGGATACCATGCTGCTTCACGGCTTCCATCAAATCTTTGGGAATCATGTATAAAACGTAGTAGAACGATTCCGATATCTGATCGTCCGACTCCAGTAACGCAACCAGATATCCATCACGATAGAGATGCAGATCGACGGGGATCTTGAGAGCTTCACGCACTTTCGAAAACGCCCCGTCGGCGCCGACGACAACCTTCGCACGGATCGTGGCTGGGCCATCCCGGCCTTTCATCGATAATCCAACAATCCGATCGTCCTCGAGGATGAGTCCTATGAAAGAGGTTCCGTAGTGAAGTGTCACGATGGCACGGTTGTACGGGGCCGGCAAGTCGCCATAATCGATGCTGCAGAGACGCATGCCCCCGGCCCGGCAAAAATGAAAATGCCGCACGGGCAGCGTGGCATCGGCCGGCAATGACGATAAGACGCCCAGGCGGTCAAGGACATGCTGCCCGTTCGGTTGGAGAATTTCTCCCCGCAAACTGTTGGGTGGACTGACTGCCTGATCCACGACCACCGTGTGAATGTTTTGCTTTGCCAATGCCAGGGCTAAGACGGCACCCCCGCCGCCTGCGCCGACAATGGCCACATCCGTTTCGATCATTCCCTTGTTCATCTGAACGTGATGCTGTTTCTCATGAGACGAAACGCTCATGACGTCACACCGGCAAAGTGGTGTCGAGCCGATTTTGCCGCCTCAACCATATTAACCAGTGCCGCCTCAACTTCCGGCCATCCGCGCGTCTTGAGCCCGCAATCGGGATTCACCCACAACTGCTCAGTGGAGAGAACGTCTCCGGCACGGAGGAGAAGATTGGTCATCTCCTGTTTGGTCGGGACACGGGGCGAGTGAATATCGTAGACGCCAGGCCCGATGGCGTTCGGATAGTGGAAGCGGGCGAAATCGGCCAGCAGCTCCATCTTTGACCGCGAGGTTTCAATGGAGATCACGTCGGCATCCATCTCAGCGATGGCCTCCAGGATGTCCCCGAACTCCGAATAACACATGTGGGTGTGGATTTGGGCCTCATCCTGAACCCCGCTCGTGGCCAGTTTGAAGGCGTCCACCGCCCAGCGCAGATAGGTCTTCCACTCCTGGTGGCGAAGGGGAAGCCCTTCGCGAATCGCCGGCTCGTCCACCTGGATCATCGCGATGCCCGCCCGCTCCAAATCGATCACCTCGTCGCGAAGCGCCAGGGCGATCTGGAAACAGGTCTCCTGGCGTAGTTGATCGTCGCGGACGAACGACCACTGGAGGATGGTCACCGGCCCCGTAAGCATACCTTTCATCGGGCGCTTCGTCAGTGTTTGGGCATAGGTCGACCATTCCACGGTCATGGCACGCGGCCGCGACACGTCTCCAAAAATGATCGGTGGTTTCACGCAACGCGATCCATAACTTTGCACCCAGCCGTGTTCGGTAAACGCAAACCCATCAAGCTGTTCGCCGAAGTACTCCACCATATCGTTACGCTCAAACTCCCCGTGAACGAGCACATCGAGCCCGATCGCTTCCTGTTTCTCGACGCACAGGCGAGTCTCTTTCTTCAGGAAGGCGTCGTACTCTTGCGAAGCTCGTCAAGCTTTTGTGCCGCGAACGCCAGCCAGCTCTTGAGTTCTTCGTCGATCTTCTGTTCGCCGGCCAAGTCAACCGGCACGTGGAGGAACGAGCACGATGGCGCGATCATGACAGAGTCCCGTCCCAACGCCAGCACGGCCCGCCGCACGATGGCATGGGCCGCATCGAGATCGGTGCGCCAGACATTTCGCCCGTCGACGATTCCAAGAGAGAGCCGCATCGGGGATCGAATCGCCTTGAGCACCACATCGAGTTGTTCGGGGGCACGCACGAGATCGACATGCAAGGCGTCACAACGAGATCCGACGGCGATGGCGAGGTTGTCCTGAAGCGCTCCGAAGTAGGTCGTCAGCATGAGGCGCGGGCGATCCTCGAGGGTCGTCAGACGTGCCAGAGCCAGCCGATACGCAGATCTGGCACAGTCATCCAGCTCGAGGGTGAGGCAGGGCTCGTCGAGTTGAACCCATCCCACCCGCCGCTTAGCCAGCCCGGTGAGCAGCTGCTTATAAACCGGAAGCAAGTTGTCGAGGAGATCGAGCGTGGCAGTGCCCTTCTCTCCACCTGCCATTTTTGACAGGAGCAGAAATGTGACGGGGCCGGGGATGACTGGTCGAGGATCGATGCCGAGGACCCGTCGTGCTTCATCGATTTCGGATAAGAGTTTCGACGCATTGAGCGCAAACCGCTTGTCAGGATCAAGCTCAGGAACAATATAGTGATAGTTCGTATCGAACCACTTCGTCATCTCCAATGCTGGCACATCGATGCCAGCCTCACGGTCCTGAAGACCACGAGCCATGGCGAAGTATCTGACGAGGGGATCCTGTACGCCTTGATACCGTTCCGGCACGGCGCCGACGGCCACGGCCATGTCCAGCATGTGATCATAAAGCGAAAAATCCCCCACCGGGATGTGGTCGATGCCAGCCTGTTTCATGGTAGACCAATTTCGCATTCGCAGCTCGGCAGCGATGTAGTGCAGATCGACCGCCGTGCTCTTGGCCGACCAAAATGATTCGAGCGCCTTCTGCAGATAGTGCAGACTTAACCTTTCCGCTTTCTCGAGTTGTTTTTGATCGCAATCCCCTAATTTTTGTTTCCGTTCTTTCCTTGCGTATATAAAATGTCCGGCTATACTTTCCTTGATGCGCTCCTCTAAATACATCCTCTGGCAAGACGACAACGGCTGGCGCGGCTACCTGGAAGGCTATCCCGAGTATGAAGTCCAAGGGGAGTCGTTCGAAGAACTCCAGGTCAAGCTCTGGCAACTACACCAAGAGCTCTCCGGTCAATCGCCAGAACGAGAACAAGACCACCATCACACTGGAGAAAATGATCAGCACCACAGCCACACCCCTACGATGTCTCGCGCCCATGTCGAACGCCGGGCACGTGTCGAGCAGCTTATCTTCTCGATAATCAGCAAGTGCTAAGAGCAACCGCCTTCAGCTCTTGATTTGTTCCCACCACCACCCTCGATAACCACCACGAATCGGCCATGGGATTGGTTTCCCGTGGTTCCTTGACCATACGGCAATCGTGTGTTCGAATTTACCTATGGCTAAAAACTCTGGGTTTGCTTCCATAGCCGAGAGAGGCCCTGATGAAGGCGATCAAATATTGCTATCTAGACGATGAAAAGCAGTGGCTGGGCTATCTATCGAACTTTCCTGAGCACTGGGCGCAAGGCGATACGTTCGAAGCTCTGCAACTCAGTTTATACCGTCTGAACTTCGACCTGATGTTGCTGGAGGCTCTGCGGAAAGTCTTCTGAACTGCTGAGTGACCGCTGACCAGGCTGTGTATCGCCCGTGGGGCTCCACGCGCCTTTGCCCTTCGGCATTGGAGCCACCGTGACGCCGGACGATCATGCCGGATGGCTGGCCCCGGGTGAGAGTCGATCGAGTCTCGATCATCAGTCCCGCCATTGCAACATCCAAAGATCCTGTGAGCCCAGGTTACAGACACCTAGCTTCACGATGCCGTTACATCGAAAGGAGATAGCCGATGAAACCCTCCTCGTGATCATCGTTCTCCTGATTGGCCTCCGTTCACAAACAAATCATCCTGGACCTTAGCAAGGCAACACGATTATCGGACATGGAGAGACCCGACTGGCCTTCCGAACACCGGATGCTCCGACGAATCGTCACCTCGTTGGAAGACACGCGCCGCCACGGGATGGGAATACCTTCGTGCGCCTTCAAAGAGATGTCCGGATCGATGGCGATCTCACATACGGCCAGGCGCTCGAAAGCCACCTGGAGTCATCGACAAGCTGTTTATCTTGGCCATGATGGCAGAGAGGTAAGCCGAAGGGGACCTCTTCCATATCGAGTAATCTTGCCCACCAGCGATTCGACACCTCCCGCCGCGGATCGGAGACGAATCCCGTGCTGGCGATGCCAGCCGAATGGGAAACGAAGGCCTGCCTGTAGGATGAAGAAAGCGGCTTCCCTCTTGTGATCGTCTATAAAAACGGGCACGTTACCTCATGAAGGGCGAGCCTCCTCAGCCATCGGCCTCAAAGCGAAGACTGTTGTGGTTTCTCGCGGCCGGTGCCGTGCTTGTTCTGGGGTCGACGGCGGGCTATCAGGTGTTGTTGGCGCAACTCAATCAACCCTATTTCAAACAGACTCTCAATTCGTACATATCGTTACCCAACGGCATCGCCATCGATTACCGGCGACTCGATCTGGCCCCGCTGTCCGGTCAGCTGCAGATTGAAGGCCTGAGGATCAGTTCGCCGGACATCCACCGACATCATGTGCCACTGATGTTCGAAATGGACCGTTTGTCCGTCCGCTGGTCGATCAGGGCTTTACTGCGGAAGGAGATAGCGGTCGAACAGATTGATGCCGGATCCCTCCGTCTGCACGACGTCGTCCAAGAGGGTGGGCCCTACACATGGGATCTGTTCGGCAACCAAGATCAACCGAAACTCGAATCGCACGAGCCGCTTTCGAAAGTGGCTCAGCTGGAATGGGTACCCCTTCCCATCAGCATCCATCGATGCTCCATTGCCGGTCTGGCTGGACTCGTACCGAGCTCGATGCAAAGGGCGACCGCGTGCGCCGACTCGAGTTAGACGGTCTCAGACTAATGGCGGAAGGCCGACTCATACCAGGCGACTCCGCTGCCAAGGTGACACTGAGGTCGCCCGCTGATGAGGAGCCCACCCGGCTGACGATTCACGACAGTGCACACCACAATAGCTCCGCGGCAGAACTACAGGCGGTGGTCACTTTCAATCTATCCGCCAGCCGTTCGGCTGAATTCTCAGCCGTCGCCAGCCTACTCAAACAGACGATCGATCCATCGTTGGAATTACATGGGCGCATCGTCGATATTCAAGGGACTGCTGAATTCGTCCCGGAGAGCGCAACGACCAGGTTGGCGGTGACACGGCTCGACCTCCTGCAGGGAACCCTGTCGGCCGGGTTCACGGCCGAGTTTGCGGATCACTCGGCAATTCCGAAACTGCTGGGCAGCGGCCATGCTCGACTCGATCCGTTATTGAAACTCAAGACCGGTTTTCTCCCCGATTGGGACGGGAAGGATCTGGAGGTGAACGGCCGGTTCACAATGGATCCCGACCATGAGCGGACGATCAGGGTCGAAGTGGCCGGACGAGCCGATGAAGTCCGCTGGCAGCAGCCGGGTGGACCGTCTCTGGCAGTGGAACAGGTCTCGCTCGACCTGCATGGCAGCATCGATCCCGACAATGGGGCCGATTTTCTGCTGAGTGCACCGGCCAAACACGTGACTTACCGGAACCGTGACGGACAGATCGTCAGCATTGCACACCCAACGGTCAGTTTCGAAAGTCACGAGTGGCCGCTTGATGGGCAAACACCATCCTCTGCTTCCGGCACGATTCGTTCCGCGGCCGTCCACATCGGCGATCCTCAAGGCCTGCTGCAGAGAGCGGCAACGCAGACAGGATTCCGCTGGGAATTGACTGATTTCGAGCGGCGCGATTCCCCTCTGCCGGTTTCCGGACGGGTAACCCTTACCGGTCTTGTCGATAAGCTGGACATCTCGGCAACCGCCTGGGCGAAGGATGATGACGCCGGGACCGATCTGATCGTCAAGATCGCTAAACTGGACGCACTCGCCAAATGGCTTCCAGACATGGAATCCCATGGGATCAGACTGGAGCGCGCCGGCATGGAAGCCTCTGTGTCCGGCCGTTACCGGAACCTCGGCCGAACCGGCAAACTCGAACTCGTCCATACAGTTGCGGCGACGCTCTCCCACTTCAAGATGCATCGTCCCGGCCTAGCGCTTGAATCTGCTCTGATCGAACTGCGCGCCGAACATACCGGTCTCGACGCGTCGCACAAACTCGCGGTGGAGATCGATCTCGGACGCGCGCGGCTCAACGGCCAACCGGTGGACACCAACCCCCGCTTGGCCGCAGTGGCCAAGTACACCGAGGCGGCGATGCACACCCGCGCGGATTTCAGGATGGGTCCCGCCGTCGCGCTGTCGATCCAAGCGACCTTCGACCCCTCGTCCGGTTGGTTGACACATCGGAGCCGCGTCGCGATCGACCGCGCGACGGTCCTGAACGCCTGGATTCCGAAGCATGTCCGGGAACAGTACCCGATCGATTGGTCGCGCTTCACCGGGTCGCTCGAACAACAGGGCCGCATACACGGCCTGCTCGTGATGCGGGACAACCAGAAGGCGCCGGCGTTGACGGACGGTCCGTTGAACAGCTTGGCCGCCGATCAATCAATCACCCTCGAAGCTCACGGCGTCGCCGTTGACGACGGAACCACAGCGGTGGACCTCCCCCAGTGCTCACTGCACATATCCGGATCGCAGCGCGCAGGCCGCCTCACCGGCAGTGCCAATTTGAAAGCCCCTCGCTTGAAGATCATCCACAGCGGCAGCGATATCCACGTCGTCGCCGTGACGCAACACTTCGATTTCAGCGCCGACTCAAACCCGGTGGACGGCGACGTGGAACTGCACATGACCTGGGCCTTGCAGAATGTCCGGCAAAATTATCTCCCTTTCTATCCGATCTCCGACGTCACGATCAGCGGCCGGGCTCATCTCAGCCGGTTGGAAACGTTCGTCCTCGACGATTTCACCCTTCATAACAAAGGCGGCGGCACGCACATCACGTTGAACAAGTCCCTGAACCGAGCCGGCACACCGCCTTCTTCCGGAACGTCCAGACAATCGCTGCGCGAGCTGACGTTGACCGGCCAGCTAACGCAGTCCCTGCGGGAATTGAGCCAACCGTCGGGGGTCTTTCAAGGCCGGGGCTTGGTGACCGCACCGTTGACGGTCTATTCCAGTGACGGCACGTTGTTCAACATTGCCGCGGCTGTGGAGATGGACGACGTGAGTGTGAACGTCCCCCACTCCGGATTGTCCATCGAAGCCATGAGCGGCCGAATTCAGCTCGATGAGACCGTCGAGTGGGATGCCGACGACGGGCTTTCGGTGATCCATGACTCGGAACGGAATCATTTCTCCACAAACCGGTACCAGGACGCCCAGCCGTTTCTTGCCAATCAGAGCGTCTTTAAGATCGACCGGCTCCGCTGGCAGGAGCGCACGATGGGACCCATTATCGGAAGCCTGCACGTAAAGAACAACGTGTTCGCACTGAACAAACTGAGAATTCAAAAGGACGAGGGCACCATTTCCGGTCAGGTGATCTTCGATTACGCTCCTGGCGCCGAGCAGATCAAGTTCCGCGGCAACGTCACGGGAGTGCGGATCGGCACAAGCCGACAGCGGCTTGACGGCAACCTTGCGTTCACGTTCGTGCCGGCCAGGCTTGAACTCGACGGGCGGATTCAGATCCTGCGCCTGACTCGCCAACACGTGGAAGACATGCTGGACTTACTCGACCCGTTTCGCGAGGATACCGGGCTCAATCGCCTGCGGTTCGCGTTGGCCCTCGGCTATCCCAAGTTCGCCAGAATGGAAATGTCCCAAGGGTTGGCCGCATTGAAAGTCGACCTGGCCGGGATCGGAGAACTGCTGACAATCGACGAAATCCGCGGCATTGCGCTGGGCCCGTTCATGACCAGGCATATCGAGCCGTTGTTGAACCCGTTGTGGATTGCCTCCCGGAACCGAAAGGCATCATGACCGCCGCGAACCAGACCTTCGCGGCCTTTCATAGACCTCTGATGAAAAGGACCAGAATGATTCTACACGCAGTTCGACACAGGGCCTCGATCGGCCGGGGCGGGATCGTTGCGGCGACGGCGTTGCTGCTCAGCGCCTGTATCAGTGCGCCGGACGTCGTGATGCTCGATCGGAAAACCGTGCTGGAAGAACAAGCCAGCGGTGAGCTGTTGCCGTTGGCCAATGCATTGCGCGAGGCCGCCATCGTTCCGAAAGGCGTGCCCTTCACGCGAGGTCGGTTGGAAGAGGCCGGTGTGGATCTCGGTCATGATGCCCTGGGTCAACTGGTTCAGCTCCAACAACTGCCTCTGAGCGAACTGGATTATTTGGACAATCTGCTGGTCAGACGCTGCATCGGCGAGGCGCGCTCCGGTCTGTTGATCGAAACACCCGAAACCTGCTCCAGAGACCAGCCGGCTATTCGTACCAGCGCCGCCATTCAGCGCGTGAACCGTAGCCGGAAGCAGCTCTGGCGGTACCTGTACGAGCGGAAACCCGCCGAGCGGCAGGAGACGATCCGCCAGCTGTGGCGACAACGCCACCTCGCGACCGTGCCATGCGGCGGGCAGATTCAGGATGATGAAGGTCTCTGGAGCATCAAGGCATGTTGAGCATCGCCGCACGAATGTTCTTCCTGAGTTGGGGTTTGTGCCTCGCCCTCTCCTCGCTGTCGTCTGCCGAGGACGGACGCGAGCCGGATCGACTCGAATCGTTGACCGGGTTGACCGCCGGCCGATTCGATCACTATCAGGGGCAACTGGCCAGCGATCAGGTGATGTTGTTTTACGTCAGCAAGGCCAATTCGACTGCGGAACTCCATCGCCAGCATCTCGTGCTCAACGCGCCGGAGCTGGTGTTCGACGACAACGCCGACGTAAGTCATCCGCGCCTGAGCCCTGACGGCACCTCTCTCCTCTATATTTCCTACCAAGAGAACGCCGGCGGAGATGTTTGTCTCTTTCAGTTGCAACAACGGAAGCGCCGCTGCCTGACCAAGGAAGGAACGGAAGCCCTCGATCTTTTCTGGTTCCCCGATGGACGGCACGTCGGAGCGCTGCTGCGTTCCAGCCTCCTCGAAACGCGCGAGCTGCGAAAACTGTCGACCGGCCAGACCCGCGGCGAACCGGGCGAACTGTTGCTTCGGCAGAACATCGCCTCCCCAGCCATCTCTCCGGACGGACGGTGGCTGGTCTACGTTCGTTTTGAGCAGAACCCGGACCGGCGCTTCGGGTTCATGACGCAGGCTGCGCCGGGGTTCGTCCTCCATCGGTTGGATGAACAGGATCCCGTCCAGCAGTACGTTCCCGATATGCCGGGGACGAGTGGGTTCCCGGCATTTTCTCCTGACGGACACTACGTGTATTTCACGCAGTTTCTCAACGACACCAATTTCGACGGCCTTATCGACGGGAACGATAACGGCATTCTGTTCCGCGCGCGTTTCGACGGTGATCGACAGCTCCCGATCGAAAAAGGCTCCTATGAGCAACTGACCAGCGGTCGCCACAATTGCCAATACCCGGCGCCGGCCGGAAACCGGCTGATCGCGACGTGCGCGCGGGGCGGGTACTTGCAGATCTATTCCCTGCCGCCGACAGGGCTGGTGCCACGCGAATGGTCCGCTGAACGAATCGAAGCGGAAATTCCGGTCGAACGCGATCCCTGGCAGCGATTACTGTTGTTCAAGCGGCTGTTGCCGGAGTTCAGTGAGCCCGAGCGAAGAATCGGGGTCCTGCGACGCATCGTGGTCGAACATCTAAGCTTACACGAGTATGAATCGGCCGAATACCACTTGCACCAACTCCAGCGGCTCGATGCCCCACAGGGCGTGGTCTCGCAATGGGCCTCCGTGCTGTTGGAGCTGGTGAACTTCCGCCGGGAAGAGCAACGCCTCCCGCATGGAAAGGTTAGTCCCGAGTTCGCGAAACGGCAAGCGGAGAGGCAAGCGCGACTCAACGGGCTCATCCAGCAGTATCCGCCGGATCTCAAGCTGTTGGTCACGCTGGTCGTAAGTGAGATCGTCGATGTGCTGGGCGACAAGGATCACGCCCTGCGCATCGCCGATGCCGCGGACATGACTCAACTGAACGACGCGCTGACACTCAAGGTGGTGGCCCTGCAGCAGGAGAAATTTCTGCGTCTCCTCGACGAGCGCGAGCGGTTGCTCCGCTTCTACCGCCGGCTATCGACTCATGCCGGATTGTCCGAGCGGGACCGGCTGCAATATGCCGACGCCTATCGACGCCAGCTGCTGGCGGGCCGCTCCCGTTCCGAACACGCACTGCTGATCGCATCCCGCTTGCGCGATGTTCCTCCCGGCAGCGAGCTCGCGTTGTTGCTCGAGGCAGAACGCATCGTCTTGGACACCACTCCCGAGACCCAGGAGTCGATCAAGGACCGGTTGTTCAGACTGCTTCCCGAGACCGAGAGCTACGACCGCCGCCGCGCCGTCCTGCTGCGAGCCATCGATTTCGCCGCGCACGACGACTATGAGCAGTTGTCATACGAGATGGGAAAACTGTGGTCGGCAGCCGTCCCGTCCGGTCATCCCGAGCGCAAGCATGCCGACGCGGTGTTGGCCGATATTGTCCTGGAACGGGCCTATGTGGAGCTCGCCGCGGGTCGTCTGGATTCGGCGGCCGGCTTATTCGACGAAGTGATCCGGCAGGACCGCTCTCTGGAAGCCCATGAAGGATATCTGGAAGCCAAGCTCCGCGCGGGCGAATCCTGGCAGACACTGCTCGCCGCCTATACCGGCCGGTTTGCGGATCAGCCGGAGGCGCCCGAGCTCGCATTCGTGCAGGCGTATTTACGTGGACAACGACTCGCCGAGCTGACCGACATCGGACGGCACCGCGCCGAGGTCGAGAAGGACATAAAGATTCTCGCTCCGGCCTTGATCGCCTTGCCGCGCAGCCCGGAAGTGCATCATCTGTATGGATACCTGGCGCACCGAGAATTTCATCATAGCGGCGACAAACGGATGGCGATGCTCGCACACAGCCGATATTACCTGGCTCTCGATCTGTCGCCGCGCAACATCCGGCGGAAAGCCGCGCTCTTGCACGAGCTTGGTCTGCTGCAAGCGGCCTTGGGCAACCACCATCTGGCGCTGCTGCATTTTGAAGAGCGGGAACGCCTGCCGTTTCTGAATCCTGGTTCGGAGTTGTCGTTCCGGCTATCCGACGCGCGGAGCCAATACCATCGCGGTCACTATGCCGAGGCTGCTGCGAATATCGAGAACGCCCTCGCCCTGGTGTCGCGCCACGAAGCCTTGTCCGGCTACCGCACCCTCGTGCTCGATCGCGCGGCGTTCTATCATTATGTCGGTCGACGGTATGACAACGCGCTCGAGGATTATACGGCGTTGGTGTCGGCGACCGCCGGAGAAAGTCTAGTGGAACGCTTGAAGGCCTCAATGGGCCTGGGCGCGTCGGCATTGGCACTGGAACGGTACCCCGAAGCGATCGAGGCACTGACTCAAGCCCGGCGGCTGTTGGAAAGCGATGAGCCGATGCGCCGTACGGAGCCGGCCGGCGCCGTAGCCGTCCGGTTGACCAAAGCCGACTATTGGCCGATCGTCGCCGGCCTCTTGGCTCAGGCGCACCGCGGGAACGGCGATCACGAAGCAGCCTTTGCGAGTTTCGAGACACGGCGACACGCGCTGCGCTCGCTGTGGCGTGACCGCGGGATGGAGACCTATTTACAAGAAGCGTCGGCCGCCTCGCATCACATGGCCTATTCGGCGATACAGCTCGGACGGGTGCCGCATGCCGTCAAGCATCTTGAAGAGGGGTTGGCCGACGCGGCTGCCTACCGCAAACTCAGCGGCACCGAAGTGGACGACGCGACGCTGTCGTTACTGGAAGCCGCGCTCGACCTGCATCTCCTCGGCGGTGTACCGCTCACATCGTTTTCCTTCAACCTGCCGGATACCATTAACCGGACCTTTCTCGCCCTGAATCGCAACCCCAATCTGCGCTGGCGACGGCAGCACAACCTCTTTGCGTCATATTTGACTGTGATCGATCTGGATCGACTGTAGACATGGTAAGACCCTTATGCAACCGTGCAAGATCAGCTGTAAGAATTGAGGTCATGAACCGACCTCTTTCAATACGAACAGTTGTCGATCTGATTGCCTTGCGACTCCACCGCCCCTACTGCTTCGGAAAACTCCAATTGACCCGGTGTACCTAGGATTGGTACATAGAGCGAGTTCCATATTTTCGTCGGACCACTATGAGGCCGGTCATGCCGATTGATGAAATCACGCAAAAAGTCAGCGATCGCTATGCGAAAGCCGCTAACACCGGCGAGCAGATGTGTTGCCCCACAAGCTATGACATGAAACACCTCAAAACCTTCATTCCTGAAGAGGTGCTGAAGATTTCCTATGGTTGCGGGACCCCGGCCGGGCTCAAGACAGTGCAGGCCGGCGAAACGGTTTTGGACATCGGGTCGGGCGGCGGCATCGACTGTTTTGAAGCGTCTCGTCTCGTCGGCCCCGCAGGCCGCGTGATTGGAATCGACATGACCGACACAATGTTGGAGATCGCCCGCAAGAACACACCGGTCGTGGCTGCGAATCTCGGCTACCCGGTATCGAACGTGGAATTCCGCAAAGGGTTAGCCGATGCGCTGCCGGTCGACCAGGGTACGATCGATCTCATCATCTCGAATTGTGTGATCAATCTGGCACCGGACAAACGGAAGGTGTTTCGCGAAATGTACCGAGTCGCCAAGCCCGGCGGACGGTTCACGATCTCCGACATCGTGTCGGACCAAACCGTGCCACAATACCTCGTCCACGATACTCAAAAATGGGGAGATTGTTTATCCGGTGCCCTGACGCTTACCGAGTACATGAACGGCATGACGGCAGCCGGTTTTCTCGGTATCCATCTGGTCAAGTTTTCTCCCTGGCGCATGATCGACGGCCTCCATTTCTTTTCCGTGACGTTGACCGGTTACAAACTTCCTTCAGCAGCGACCTTCTCCTCGTTCCGATCCGCCACCTTGCGCGGCCCTTTCAGCCGACTTGTGAACGAACGAGGGACTGTCTACCAGCGTGGCATTCCGCAAGTCGTCACGTCGGAAGAGGCGCAGTTGCTGGGCACCCCTCCTTTCACCGAACACTTTCTCCTGACTACAGAGCCTGTTGAGATCGACAGCAACGATCCACGCTGGACTTCCGTCGTACCGGCCCATACTCCCTGCACGTGGCAAGGCCACTATGCGTTGCTGGCTGGCCCGTTCATTGAAGCGGCCGATGACGATCACCATATCTATCGCCGAGGAGAGCCGCTGGAAATCTGCTCCAAGACAGTGGCGGTATTGAACAGCGACGGCTACCGACCTCATTTCGTGATTTTGAATCGAGCCGGTGAAGGCGTGAGCGGCGAAGCCGTGACCTGTTCACCTGACGGAGGCTGCTGTTGAAGAAGCTCGCACCGGAAGGCGATGTCCTGAGCCCGCGCGAATGCGCGATGGTGCTGAAAGCTCTGGCAGATGAAACCAGGCTGCGGATCCTGAAATCGCTGCTTGCCGAAGAGAAATGTGTGTCAGACCTGGTACGCGAATTAGGCTTCCCGCAACCACACGTGTCGCACCACCTCCGCATTCTGCGGGAGTCCGGTGTGGTAGAAGGCATACGGGACGGGAAGCAGGTCTGCTATCGGATCGCACCGATCGTACGGCGGGTGTTGGCCAATCGACAGGGAAAGGCCCTCAACTTCGGATGCTGTGAACTGCGGTTTCCCGAGTGGGTGTTGGCGACGGCCAAGTCTCGCGCGCTGCATATGATTCATTCGTGAATAAGGTTCATCCGATGTTGCCGATGGTGGTGTGAGCATAGCCATGCCGTTGACCTTGCTGGGACGACATAACCCCCTTGCCTCCTCCTCCGAGCAACTCAAAGTATTGGAACAATCCGTCTCCCACCTCCCCTTTGAGGCACAACTGGATCGAGTCGGCTTGCATCCTCTGCATGCCACTGGGATCACGGTATTCCAGATCAATGTCGGCAAGCTTTGCAATCAGACCTGTCGTCACTGCCATGTCGATGCCGGCCCCGATCGTACGGAGATCATGTCGCGAGAAACGGCGGAACAGTGCGTCACTGCTCTGGCCAACTCCGATATTCCGACGGTCGACATCACCGGTGGCGCACCGGAATTGAACCCCAATTTTCGCTGGCTGGTTGAACGAGCGCGAGAACTCGGTCGCCATGTGATGGATCGTTGCAATCTGTCCGTGTTGCTGCTTCCCTCACAGGGAGAGCTTGCAGAATTCCTCGCGACCCATCGAGTCGAGATAATTGCGTCGCTCCCGTCGTATCGCGCCGGCCAGACCGATGCCCAACGTGGTGATGGAATCTTCGAGAAATCGATAGAGGCGCTGCGTCTCTTGAACCGCCTCGACTACGGACGACCAGGCAGCGGCTTGGTCTTGAACCTGGTCTATAATCCCGTCGGCGCGTTCCTGCCTCCTCGGCAAGAGGCCATTGAAGCCCAATTCAAGAAAGAACTGCACACCAAGCACGGCATTGAGTTCAACCGGCTCTACACGATCACCAATATGCCGATCAGTCGGTTCCTGGAGTTCCTTATCGAAAGCGGCAATTATGATCAGTACATGACGCGCCTCACCAACGCGTTCAATCCCGAGGCGGCGGCCGGTGTGATGTGTCGCTCTACCCTGTCGGTCGGCTGGGACGGGAGACTGTACGATTGCGATTTCAACCAGATGCTCGACCTACAGGTCGACCATGGAGCCCCGTCGCATATCCGTGACTTCGACCCAACTCGGCTTCACCATCGCCGGATCGTAACCCGCAACCATTGTTATGGCTGCACGGCCGGTTCCGGCTCATCCTGCGGCGGAGCCATCGCATGAGCGAGTTCGCGCGATTTTCATATTGAGATATCTACATGAGGCCATGGCCTTCCCTGTACCTGATCGTCCTCAAGCAACTGCTGTTCCTGGCCCTGTACTGGGTGGCTGCCCTGCAGCCGCTCCCAGGATCGGCCGCCGACCAACTGACAGGAAAGCTCGTGATCAGCGGGTCGAGCACAATTGCCCCTATCGTTTCTGAGATTGGGAAGCGGTTTGAATCTTTGCATCCCGGTGTGCGGATCGACGTGCAGACCGGAGGGTCCTCGCGCGGCGTCGCGGACGCTCGTCAAGGATTGGCCGATATCGGCATGGTCTCGCGCGCGATAAAAGACGAGGAGAAGGATCTGCACGCGTTTCCGGTGGCGCGCGACGGCGTTGGTATCATTCTTCACAAAGAGAATCCGGTCCAGACCATCACCGACGAGCAGGTCATCGCCATCTATACCGGGACGGTCACCAACTGGAAACAAGTCGGAGGAAAGGATGCGGCCATTACCGTCGTGAACAAAGCGGAAGGCCGGTCGACATTGGAAGTCTTCCTCCAGCACTTCAAGCTGAACAATAGGGACATCAAAGCTCAGGTGGTAATCGGCGACAACGAACAAGGCGTCAAGACCGTAGCCGGCAATCGCAGCGCGATCGGATATGTCTCCATCGGGACCGCTGAATATGATGAATCGCAAGGGGTGCCGATTAAGCTGCTCTCTGTCGGAGGAGTTGCCGCTTCCACCAAGACGGTGCAGAACGGAACTTTCCCTCTTTCCCGTCCGTTATACATCGTCACCCGAACTCCACCGATCGGATTGGCCAAGGCCTTCATAGACTTCGCACAGTCCAAGGCAGTTCATGACATCATCAAACAGCAATACTTCGTCCCGTTGGGCGACTGATCACCTTCTGTCTTGGTTCCTGTGGGGCACCGCAATGATGGCCGGCACGATTGCGCTGCTGATCATGGTTTTCTTGGTGCTCGAGGCGCTGCCCGCTCTCCAGCACATCGGTCTCGTCCGGTTCTTTACCGATTCCTCCTGGCACCCCGCTGAAGGCTTGTACAATCTTGCGCCGATGTTGTGGGGTACGCTGTTCGCGATGGCCGGCTCCGTGCTGATCGCAACGCCGTTGGGGATTCTGTCAGCGATCTTTTGCCATTACTATGCGCCACCGGCCCTGGCCGGACCCTACCGTCGCTTGATCGAACTGCTCGCAGGCATTCCCTCCGTGGTTTACGGATTCTGGGGGCTCGTCGTGCTGGTTCCGTTGATCGGGGAGGTCCACCCGCCCGGCCCCAGCTTGCTGGCCGGCATTCTGATCCTCACCATCATGATCCTCCCCACTATCGCGTTGATGGCCGATGCCAGTCTTGCCCATGTGCCTCAACATTACTTGCGTGGGGCCGCCGCATTGGGACTTCCGCGATGGGCGATGATCCGCAGGGTTGTGTTTCCGGCGGCCAAGTCGGGGTTGTTCACCGGCGTGATCCTGGAAACCGGCCGTGCCATCGGCGAGACAATGGCGATCTTGATGGTCTGTGGGAATGTGGTCCAAACGCCTTCCAGCCTCTTCGACCCGGTCCGCACGCTTACCGCCAACATCGCCCTGGAAATGGCCTACGCACTCGGCGACCATCGCGCTGCGCTGTTCGTCAGTGGACTCGTCCTGATGGCCATGATTGTGGCGCTTATCGTCTCTGCGGAATGGATCAGTCGTGGGAGAATTTATGATTGAGACTCCAAATCAATCATGGAATCTCCGTGAATGGCTTGCCTTCGCGTCCGTCTGGGGAGCTGCGGTTCTCGTGACCGTCACGTTCTGCTGGCTCCTGGGAGATATCATCTGGCACGGGTTGAGCCATATTTCCTGGACATTTCTCACAGCCCCCCCGGAGAACGCCGGTCGTCGAGGCGGAATCGGTCCGATTCTCGTCTCGACGGGGTTAATCTTAGGCGTCTGCCTTGCCGTCTCTCTACCCCTCGGTGTCGGCACCGCCGTGCTGTTGGCCGAGTTCACATCGGATACAAATCTGTTTGGACGTTTGACCCGTCGTAGCCTCGACGTCCTCGCTGGCGTGCCCTCGATCGTGTTTGGGCTCTTTGGCAATGCCTTCTTTTGCAAGACTCTGGGACTCGGGTTTTCGATCCTTTCCGGCGGACTGACCCTCGCCTGTATGGTGTTGCCGATTTTGATCCGCTCCACCGAGGAAGGGTTTCGCGCCGTGCCAGACAATTATCGCCTTTCTGCCGCCGCACTGGGACTGTCGCGTACCGCGACGCTTGTTCACCTCTTGCTGCCGGCAGCCGTGCCTGGACTCTTGGTTGGCCTGGTTCTTGGGGTCGGCCGAGCCATTGCGGAGACCGCTGCGCTCATCTTCACCAGCGGCTATGTGGATCGGATGCCGGAATCGCTACTCGATTCTGGTCGTGCACTATCCATTCACATCTTCGATCTGTCCATGAATGTCTCCGGCGGCGATGCCAATGCCTACGCCTCAGCGCTCGTCTTAGTCATCATGCTGCTCATCATCAACGGTACCGCATCCTGGCTGGCCACCCACAGCCTCCACCGAAAGATCGTGACGGTATGACGCCGCTTGAACCTATCACCGTGTCGCACCTTCACCATCCCGCTGGAGATCGGTTCGGCCGTTGTGAGCGCCAACCCTTTGTGGAGGTCGACCAGCTCAGTTTGCACTACAGAGGAAAGCCGGCGTTTCAGGATGTGACCTTGTCCATCAACAAGGGATGCATCACCGCGCTCGTAGGGCCTTCTGGATGCGGAAAGACCAGCTTCCTCACCTGTTTGAACCGCTTGACCGATCTGATTGCAGGATGTCGTGTCTCAGGGCGGATCACGATCGAGACGCTTGATGTGTTGGCACCAGGTCTTGATGTGATCCAACTTCGCCGACGCATTGGTATGATCTTCCAGAAACCGAACCCCTTTCCTCTGTCGATCCGGAAAAACCTTGAGTTTCCTCTTCGCGAGCACGGTGTAAGGGATCGAAGACAGATCGCGCAAACGATTGAGGCGACCCTGCGGGACGTCGGCCTCTGGGAGGAGGTCAAGGATCGATTGGACTCGCCGGCGTTGGCCTTGTCCGGCGGCCAACAACAGCGTCTTTGTATCGCCAGATCCTTGGCTCTTGCCCCGGAAGTATTGTTGATGGATGAGCCATGCAGCGCCCTCGATCCGCTCTCAAGCGGCGTGGTTGAGGATCTCATCGTCAGCCTGCGAGGGCGCTACACCATCCTAATCGTCACTCATAACCTCGCTCAGGCTCGACGCATCGCGGACGACGCTGCCTTCTTTTGGGTGCAAAACGGGGTGGGACGGTTGATCGAGGCTGGGATTGCCAAACAGATATTTGAGGAGCCTCATGACCCGCTGACCGCCGCCTATGTCAGCGGGATGAGGGGATAGACGATATTGTTAACCAAAGCATGTAATCGGCTGATCACTGATGTGGTGGATTGGTTGCACCAGCTCGTTCATGAGTATCGGCGGCACACTGAACGCAGGATATCCATCCCACCGAAACGGCCAAACATGCTCATCTTGTGTTTCCAGCTACGTCATCACCGATCTTAAGAAGAGACTGTTAGAACTCGAACGAGCGAATAACGCTCTTACAGAAAAGATTCAGGAGTTGTCTGTTCCACCCACCAACTCATATCCAGCAGTATCACCTCAACTCCAGACTAAACAAGCTTCTACAGAAAGACTGGTTGAAATAATTCCACGTCTGGAGAACCGCATTTCAGAGTTGGAACGCGAAATCGTCAAAAATATAAAGTGATGGCGATGTTCTTACTTGCTCCTGAAGCCTTAGTCTGTTAAGGTACCGCCTCGTCTTCAGTCACTGATAAAAACAAAGCTCACACACTAATACTACTAAATGGTCTGGGACCCAAAAGATCCGTGGAGTAAAAAGTCTGATCCGCTTGAGGAGGCACTCAAGCAAGCTCAGGCTCAACTTAAAGATCTCTTCCCATCGGGCGGATTGAAGAGTCTTCTACCTTCAGGAGGCGCCCGGAATATCATCTTTGCCGTTCTGATGATCCTACTGGTTTGGCAGAGCGTGTTTATCGTTGCGCCCGATGAAGAAGGGGTGGTGAAACGGTTCGGTGTGCCTGTCCGCGCCGTGGAACCTGGACCGCACTTCAAAATCCCCTTCGTCGAAACCGTCCTTCAGCCGAAAGTCGCCAAACTCTATCGCGTGGAAGTCGGCTTCCGCACGACCCAACAGGGTCGCCAGCAGATGGTGCCTCAGGAAGCCCTGATGCTGACCGGCGATATGAACATCCTCGCGATCGAATTCATTGTTCAATACAAAATCAAAGAAGCCCGCGAGTTCTTATTCAACGTAGCTGACATCCATGAGACCATCAGCAAGGCGGCCGAAGCCTCGATGCGGGAAGTGGTCGGCAAAAGCAAGATCGACGAGGCCCTGACCACCGGAAAATCAGAGATTCAGCAGGGCACGATGACCTTGCTTCAGGCGATCCTCGATCAGTACCGATCCGGCGTGCAGGTTGCCGCCGTGCAACTGCAAGATGTCGTTCCTCCGGAAGCGGTCGCCGCCGCCTTCAAAGATGTCACAAACGCCAAAGAAGATCGGGAAAAGCTCATCAATCAAGCACAAGGGTACCGAAACGACATCATCCCCAAGGCAAAAGGTGAAGCTGCAGAACGGGTGAACCGGGCGAAAGGTTTTGCGCAAGCACGAGTTAATCGCGCGCAAGGAGAGACCAATCGTTTCCTGGCCACGTTGAAGGAGTATCAGCAAGCCAAGGACGTCATTAGTAAGCGGATTTACATTGAAACGTTGGAGGAGATCCTCCCGAATGTGGAGAAGATCATCATCGACGGCAAAGGCGGAGAGCGCGTACTTCCATATCTTCCCTTGGATCGACTCTCGAGGACGATGCCCAAACCCGCACCGCAACCGGAGGTCGAGGAATCCCCCTCAGAGCCGTCTCTTCCCCCCATCACCAAGCCGAGGAGTCTGAGACCATGACGAAGCAAGGCTTGGTCATCACGCTTCTGGCTGTGATCATCGGGTTGTTCGTGCTCGGCGCATCGCCTGTCTTCGTGGTCGACGTGATCCAGACGGCCATCGTCGTGCAACTTGGGAAGCCTGTTCGGACGATCACCGAACCAGGGCTGTACCTAAAAATTCCGTTCGTGCAGGAAGTGACGTACTTCGAGAAGCGCTTATTGGACTACGAGTCGAGTGCGCAGGATGTCATTACACAGGACAAGAAGACGCTGTTGCTGGATAACTTCGCCAAATGGCGGATCACTGATCCGCTGAGAGTTTATCAAGCGTTCCAGAGTCAACGCGGCGCCCTCCAACGACTCCACGATATTATCTATTCAGAGCTTCGCGTGGAATTGGGCCGACATGAATTAATCGAGATCGTCTCAAGCACGCGCGCCGACATTATGCGGGTCGTGACCGAACGCTCCAATGAAAAGGCCTCCGTCTACGGTCTTGAGATTCAGGATGTTCGAATCAAACGAGCCGATCTACCGGAACAGAACGAGAAAGCCGTATTCGCACGCATGCAGGCGGAGCGGGAGCGGCAGGCCAAGCAGTATCGCGCGGAAGGCGCGGAGGAAGCACAAAAAATTCGATCGGAAGCCGAAAAAGACCGTGAGATTATCCTCGCCCAAGCCTACAAGGAATCGGAAGAACTTCGCGGAAGCGGCGATGCCAAAGCATTTCGGGTCTATGCTGATGCCTACAGACAGGATCCGCGGTTCTTCGAATTTACCCGTTCGATGGACGCCTATAAAAGCGTGTTCAAAGATGGATCGACCTTGGTCATGAGTCCGGATTCAGAATTCTTTCGATACCTGAAGCAACGGTGACGCTTCACGAAAGCCCTACGATTTTCCCACTCGTCGGTTCAATGCCAATTCGTTCTCCGGCTGGGTTTTTAGGCAACCCCGGCATCAGCTGAATCCCGGAACAGACTGCCGTGAGGAACCCGGCTCCAGCCAAAATCCGTAGCTCCCGGATCGGTACTGTAAACCCGGTCGGTCTTCCTTTAAGCGTGGGATCGTGAGACAGTGACAGTGGAGTCTTGGCCATGCAAACAGGTAGCCTCCCGAATCCCAAGGTTTCTGCGGTATCTATTTGATGTTCGGCCTCCGGTTCAAAGCGGACCGCTGCCGCTCCATACATGCGAGTGGCAATGGTCTGAATCTTCTTTCTGATCGGCCAAGATAGGTCATACAGATGTTTGAAGTCAGCCTGTTTTTCAGAAGCCTTAGCCACCGCCGCTGCCAACTGTTCGGCCCCTTCCCCCCCGTCTGCCCAATGAGTTGAGACTGCGGCATCTACGGCTCCCATCTTCAGCGACTGCTCCCGAACCCAATCCAATTCGTCTTGAGGGTCATCCTTAAAGGCGTTGACCGCGACCACTGCCGGTACTCCATGCGCCAGGACATTGGCGATGTGCTGTTGCAAATTGGCGATTCCCTTCGACAACGCCTCCCGATTCGGCCCGGTCAAACTCAATGGCAGCGCAGCCCCGGCTTTGGCGATCCCTCCGCCGCCATGAAGCTTCAGCGCTCGTAACGTGGCCACCACCACTGCTACGGCCGGGATGAACCCTGATGCACGACACTTGATGTTAAAAAACTTCTCGGCCCCCAGATCGCTGCCGAAGCCCGCCTCTGTTACGACGAAGTCGGCACATCGCAGCGCAATCGCATCAGAGACGATCGAACAGTTACCGTGCGCGATATTGCCGAATGGTCCCGTATGAACGAGCACGGGGGTGCCTTCGAGCGTTTGAACCAGATTCGGCATGAGGCTGTCCTTCAGGAGCGCGGCCATCGACCCTACACAGTGAAGCTGTTCAGCCGTGACCGGACTGCCAGACTTCGTAAGTCCCACGAGTATCCGGCCGAGCCTATTCTGTAGATCAAGATGGTCCTTCGCCAGCGCCAGCACAGCCATGACCTCTGAAGCCTCCGTAATGACGAATTGTCCTCGTCGTCCGCCAGTGCCTTCCCCAAGTACGATCTCCCGAAGGGCCCGATCATTCATGTTCAGCGCTCGAGGCCACGTGATCTGTTCCGGATCGATCGACAGTGCGTTTCCGTGGAATAAATGGTTATCGAGAAACGCAGAGAGAAGATTATGGCTCGCAGCTACTGCGTAGGCATCCCCGGTTAGATGAAGATTGATATCCTCCATCGGAACAACTTGGGCACGCCCTCCGCCGGTTCCTCCACCCTTCATGCCGAATACGGGTCCCAGGGAAGGCTGTCTTAGGGTAAGCGCGGTCCGATAGCCTAACCGCGAGAGCCCCATCGCGAGGCCAATGGATGTCGTAGTCTTTCCTTCTCCTAAGGGTGTGGGGTTGATCGCAGTGACTAGAATATATCGCCCTTTTGACGTATCTCTGAATCGATCCAATGTCTTGAGCGAGACCTTCGCCTTATCTCGACCATAGAGAGTGAGTTCCTCAGCATGAAATCCAAGCTGAGAACCGATATCGATGATGGGGAGTGAATTAACGGACTGCGCTATCTCGAGGTCGGTCAAGGGAGTATCTTTGCGGTCTATTGAGTTGAGTCACCAAGAAACAGGACGTTTTGCGAGGATCGGCGTGGCATTCGGGAGGCGACTGCTTTGCTCTGTCCATTCAAGAAATCTTAAAACACTAACGAACGATTACTCCAAGATGTATTTGGTCGGGTCAAGCGCTTGGCCGTTTACTTTGACCATATAGTGCAGGTGAGGACCTGTGGCTAGCCCTGAACTTCCGACAAGCGCAATGACATCACCTCGTTCAACTCTCTGGCCTTCCTTCACAAGAGCTTTCGCCAAGTGCCCGTAAATCGTCTCGACTCCATATCCATGGTCCACACGAACATTGTGGCCAAGCTTAGGATCGTATCCGGCGTAGGTAATCCTTCCTTTGGCCGGCGCACGGACCGGAGTGTTTGGCGCAGCCCCGATGTCCAACCCATCGTGCCAAGCAGGTTTTTCAGTGAACGGGGACATTCGAGGGCCAAACCCCGACGTCACCCAACCTTTGACCGGCCAAATAGAGGGCGTCGAGGCCCATCGGGTCGAGCGCTGCTCGGCCGCCTCTGACAACTCGCTCAGGAGGCGCTCTTGTGCGGTTGCTGCCCTCTCAAGCCAGTCTATGCCTTCCTTAACAGCAGCGACCGCATCAGCACTGTTCTTGGACATGTCAATATCAACAACAGATGAGCGTTGGCCGACACCCGCCGTCCCTTCTTTAGAACTGCTGGAATTTGAGTCCACCACACGGCTTCTGTCTTCAGTAGACGTGGTCTCTTCTTCAGGAAGGGGCAGCTCCTCACCACCTCGTCCGTTCACCATATCGCCAGACTTCGGGACCTCTATGCCCAGCATGACCCGGAGTCTTTGATTGACCTCATTCATAACTCCAATGCGTTTCTTCAGATCATTGATGGCGGTGGAGAAAGCCGCAGTCTGCTCACGGGCACTCATTGCCTCATTGCGGAAAGAGGCCAACTCCCAGACTTCTCCAGTTCGCACGACATAATGGGATACGACAAGGAGATCGGCCACTACGACCAGCCCAATACAGACCAGCAAACGACGCAGGAGTTTTCTCGAAAAACTGAAGCGAACGGGCTTCGCGGTGGACCCTCTAAAGATTACAATCGTGTAGGAACCGCCATCTTGACTAGTCGTTTGAGCCATATCTATCGCCCCCGTCACCACTCATAAGCTGACCATTCTTCATTATTCAGTCCAGCAAATTACCTACTCTCACTCTTTGTAGTCAATCGTAAGATAGTGTTTTCGCCAAGCCGTTTCAACCGCATTATCTAGGACATCTCCCGATTCACCCACTCAAGATACAGTGGAAACCCTTGGGTTACCGGAATCGCCATTATTTCCGGAATCTTATAGGAATGAAGCTTTTGCACTGTTTCCTGAAGCGAAGCATATTTGTCAGAGGTCGTTTTGATCAACACGAGCGATTCTTGATCATTCATGATCTTACCTTCCCACCAATAGATCGAACGCACCGTGGGAATGGTTGATGCACAGGCCGCTAGCCGAGCCCTTACCACGTGCTCGGCAATCTTAGCCGCCTCATCTTGGTTGGAAGTTGTGACCATAACAACAACCACATTGATCGGTTCAGCCTTCATGAGAAGGTCAGGATACTCAAGAACCCATCCACAATCAACTTTACACAACATTACTCCTGGCTTCTTGATGGTTCCTTGAGCAACATCTATGCCCATATCTAAATGTTCATGAATTAACATTACATTAATTTACAATTACTTATGAACTGTCACTTGTTTAGGACCGAGATGCTGAAACCAGGAGTTGTATGATAAACGACACGGTCAACCAATTTTTGTGAAGCAATGTTCAAGAATTGCCTCTTAGGTGGGCGTTTAGACTGATGACCACCACCGGAGTTTTATTTTTTCCCCACCCTTGCCAGCTCCGAGAAGTACTGAGCAAAGGCCTTCATTCCACCTGAGGCTTGGCCCCAATCATAGTATTCGTTGGGAGCGTGATACCCATGTTCCGGCAAGCTCAAGCCCATGAAGAGAATCGGGACCTTCCACGCGTTCTGCATCGTCACGACCGCACCAATCGATCCCCCTTCTCGCACGAAGGCGGGATCTCTAGCGAATCCTGCTCTTATGGCGCGCTTCACGCACTCCACATAGGGCCCATTAAAATTGCCTCTGAACGGGTGAAGCATGCCTTCTCGTTCCACCTTCACGTTTGGGTTCACCTTGGCGACATGCTTCTTCAACTGAGCAAATATCCGCTCGGGCATTTGGTTCGGAACAAGCCGCATGCTGACCTTGAGCTCGGCATGACCGGGCACCACCGTCTTGATCCCTTGTCCTTGATACCCTCCAGTTAAGCCATGAATTTCAAAGGTTGGAGATGCCCAGATCCGACGCATGACATCAACTGGATTTTGCACGCGAAGAGATCGAAACCCATACGCATTTTTGAAATGCTTGATCTGGAAACCGGACTTGAGGAAACTCTTGATCTCTTCTTTGGTGGGCTCGACCACATCGTCACAAAAGCCTGGGATCTTCACGCGACCGGTTCTCGCATCAAGACACGTGTTTGCAACTTCCATCAATTCAGCCAGTGGATTCCGGGCGGCCCCTCCGGTCACACCCGAGTGCGCATCTTTCTCTCCGGTTCGGAGCGTCAGCCGTGCGCCGAGCAACCCGCGCAAACCGTATGGCACGGCAGGTCGCCCCCTGGAAATCCAAATCGTGTCCGAGACGATAACTGAGTCCGGTCGTGGAACAGCGCTGCGGTCTCGAAGCCCTGCTTTAAAATGGGGGCTTCCAATCTCTTCTTCCAGTTCCCACAAAAACCGGATATTGATCGGTACGCCTTGCTCAATGGCATATCGCGCACCGAACAGAGCTGTCAGAGCCGGCCCCTTGTCGTCGGTGGCGCCTCGGCCCTGATAAATGCCGTGCTTATTCCCAAACGTGAATGGAGGATGCTTCCATTCCGGCTCTTGCGCAGGTTGCACATCCAGATGGTTGTAGATGGTGACGGTCGGATACTCAGCCCCTGTTGTCCAACCACCAGAGACGAGGGGATACCCACCGGTCTCGACGACCTGCGCTTGGGCACCCATCCCTATCAGATACTGCGCCGCCAAGTCTGCCATGTGCCGAATGTCGTCCTTCCGGGATGAGTCCATACTGATCGACGGCACTTCCACCATCTGCCCCAAGAGATCTTCAAATTTCGATCGTGACTCAGAGATGAACCTCCGAAGATGCCGCTCATTTTTCATACGCGTAATCCTCCGCAACTAGAAGACGGAGGATTATAGCGGCCATGCGTGGGAAGAGAAAGTAACTAGGGGACCACGCAAAGGAAATGATAGAATGCGTCCATATGCTGACATGGAGCCAGCTAATCGCTCCGCTCACGGGTGTCCTGCTCACCCTTACCGGAACAGGCACACCGTCGCTCGTGTGGGCGGAAGAACCGATCAGCATCCAGAAAATACTCGAAGAAGCGCGCGTCTATCATCTCCGGCACGTCACCATGCGCGGTACGGCTCGGGATGTGCAGCCGCTTGCTCCCTACACAGTTCCCAATGGTGATCGCTGTTACGGTGCGTACTTGTTTCGCCTAGAAGAAGACGAGACGACGATTCCGGTTGCCGTATTGGGCATTTGCGGCAGACCCCTGGTCCGAGACCCCGACATCGAAGACGGAGATCGCATCGAAGTCAGTGCGACGATCCAAGCGCCGAGCCACGGAGGATACTATCTGAGCTTCAAAGGGCTAAAAGTGGTGACAGATGAGGAAGGTGTCGTTCAAGCTATTGCCGACCGTATCCTCCCTCTGCTTGAGTAGTACCCAAACGTTCTACGGTAGCGACGGTGAATTCTAACGATTCGATTCCTAGCACGCATAAGCTATCAGCACGCATGGCTCAGCTGCTCATGCTGATGATAGTGCTGAGCTTGGCACTCTCTGTCGGGTGTGCAGGTAGCCAGGGCTTCGATCGATCCGCGATGGCTGAAGTCCTCCACTCTTCTCCTACCTCGGGTGGAGATCTCCACGCTCCGTCAAACCAGAACTCCGCCCTCTCCTCACCGTTTCGGCTCGGGGTCTTTTTTACGAATCATGATTTCCCGAACCGCCAGTCTCTGAGAAAAATCGAATGGCTCACCGCGGATAGAGAACAGCTTCTCCATGGCCTGGCCCCATTGCGTGATCAGGAGCAACTCACAGACATCTTTGTGTTGATGGATTCAACCGTTCAGGCAGGGAATAGTGATGGGATCAGGCAAGCCGGCGCCCGGTACGGAGCCGACGCAGTGTTGATCGTCGATGGCGCCGGGGCGATCGATCGGTACAACAACCGCTATGCCTGGCTGTATCCGACCCTGATTGGGGCTTATCTCGCGCCAGGCACTGAAATCGCCGCGCTCGTGATGGCTACGGGCAGCCTATGGACGGTGCACTCCGAATGGCACGCCCCCGTCCAGACAGTCGAAGGAGTATCGACGGTAATTGGACCGGCAGTGTTCGTTGATGATGGTACCGCTCTGCAGGACGCGAAGAAGCAAGCCATCCAAGCACTCAGCACACGCATCGCCGAGCAGCTTCAACTCTGGATGCAAGGGTCTCCACCTCCTCTCTCCCAGTTACGGTGAATCGAGGCTTACGAGTAATCCCAACAAGAGCAAATGCTGGCCAGGAGTAAGGCCGGCGACACCGGGCAAGATCCCGCCGTTTCTGAAAATCCATCTCCGACTCCGGTCGATTCAAGGATAGGTCGTTATGCAGAGAGTCGGCGATAGTGACGCAGCAAGACGGCACCGCCCCAGAGGAACGAGCCGAGCATCAGGAGGATACCGATGTTATACGTGAGGTGAGCCAATCGATGATCCCACTCCAACAGGTTGAGCATCGTTAGGATATTGTTCCAGTCGTGTCCATCGGTTTCTTTTCCGGTCACGCCACCGATGAGCATCAGGTCAAGCGCCCGCGCGTCGTTGATGTAAGGAGCGATATCCATGAGACTCTCCGCCATCCACCACAACGCCACCGAAGCTCCGAACGGATCACGCGTCTTGATCAGGAATGTACCGAGACAGATCATCGGCATGAGAATCTGGCC
This sequence comes from Nitrospira sp., assembly GCA_019636815.1. Classification (GTDB taxonomy): domain Bacteria; phylum Nitrospirota; class Nitrospiria; order Nitrospirales; family Nitrospiraceae; genus Nitrospira_D. The sequence continues at coordinate 1,328 of JAHBWT010000027.1, read as the reverse complement.
AAGAGTTCCGCCCAGAATCGTCATGAATCGACCGAATGGGATAAAGATCACATGTCCGGCTTCATGAAAGGACAGATTGATCAGATGGAGAAACGATTCGCCGGTGGAGTTCGTTTCCAAGGGCGTCACGATAAATGTCCATCCCCACCAGACCATGGCCACGAACACGGCAGTCCGACCGTAAAACGTCATCGAATCGACGGTTGTATCCGACTCGATCAGCCACTCCTTGGCCGTCAGGAGCCACCGAGGGTGCGCACCCGAAGACGAAGGTGGTGAGACTGGAATCCTGGCCATACCTGGCCGGTACTTGGCGAAGATGATCCCGCATCGGACACACTCCGTCGCCTCATCAAGCCGTTCGGCATGGCATTTCGGGCAATTGGTGGCGGACGCATCGGCAGCGAGCATCTCTACACTGTAAAGTCGTGATAGAAATCGGACAAGAAAATCAGCAGAACGGACTAGCCAAAAAGAAGAATCCGCGACGCACTTAGTGGAAGGAAAAGGGAACCGGCGCAAACGTGATGGCGAACACGGCCAAGGCAATCCAGCCGACAATCGTCCGGTTGCGGCCCAATGGTACATCAGGATCCATGACAGGAGGATGGCCGACTCCCCAGAGCCCCGCCATGAAGGCCCAGAGAAACCAACCCGCCCAGCCGAAGAAGCCCAAGGCCAACAAGATCGGGAGGAAGGCAAGCGCCATAGTTCTCTGCCGTTTCCCCCACAGAGCATAGGCCACATGGCCGCCATCGAGTTGGCCGATGGGAAGGAGATTGAGCGAGGTTACGAACAGTCCAAACCAGGCCGCAAAGCCGATCGGATGGAGTACCACATCGGCCTCCGGCGGTACCGGTCCGATGACCAGCCAGGACATGAACTGTAGCAGCAAGGGCTCGCCGAGGTGCAAGCCATATGTGGCCGATCGATCCACTACCGTGGACAGACTGAGTCCGACGATCAGCACGACGACGGCGACGGCGAAGCCCGCCAAAGGACCGGCGACGCCGATGTCGAACAACGCGCGACGGCTTAAGATCGGGCCGCGCATGCGGATGATCGCGCCGAACGTGCCGATGAAATGCGGCGGCCCGGGAATGAACAGCGGGAGAGAAGCCGGCACCCGGTGAATTTTGGACAGCAGATAGTGTCCCAGTTCGTGCGTGGTGAGGATAAAGAGCAAGGCACCGGCAAATGGGATTCCTCGCCAGAGCGCCTCAGGAGTGGAAAGGAGAAAATTCAACGGGCCACGAACCGGCCCGGTGTAGGCTTGGTAGGCTCCAGCCCACAACGTCGTAAAAACCGTCAGGAAAAAGAGAACGATG
>JAHBWT010000026.1 GCA_019636815.1 Nitrospira sp. | reverse complement strand
AAACTGGGTATCGCCCAGCCGGAAGCCAACCTGATGCGTCGTGGGCTCAAGATCCCGAAGCCGGAGTTGTGCATCAAGATCGCGAAACTCCTGAACAAAAACCCGGTGGAACTTCTCCTGATCGCTCAAAAGGACAAAGCCCCGAAACAAGCCAAAGAGTACTGGACCTTGGCACTCACGGCCGTCGATGTGATGCTCCACGTTCCAAAGAGCCCGAAATACATTCCCCGTAAGGTGGCGGCCATCGGAGAAGAACTGCGTGAACTGGAGACGCGGACTCTGACCTATCAAGGAGCTGAGGCCAATGCCGAAGCAGTCCGGCTGGTCCAAACGGCTGAGCATTCGATCGATGCATTGATGGAGCGATGGAACATCTGGAAAAAAGGCGAGGCCCTCTATCCGAGTTATCTCTTGGCAAACCAGGAGGCCGTGAAACGTGGTGTGATCATTCGTCGCCTTTTGGTTCTGACACGAGAGCAAATGCGGCAGGAATCGGTCGTGGCTGACGCCATTCAAGTCATGGACGACCAACAGCGAGTGGGGATCAAGCTCTTCTATTCGTTCCGCGAGGAGCTGGAGCGTGCTCCTGCGTTTCAACGGTTTGAAGAGGACTACAAGCGCCAAGGCGCGGCGAGCGATCTCAACGCCGCCATGTTCGACCGAGAAATTCTCATTTTTTCCCAATCCTATGGTCAAGTCCAGCTCGGCGTTGTCGGAGCGCCCACACCGATCACCATGATCAATCAATTGCAGATCACGTGGAAGCCGGAGCTTCTCCGCGATCTGGACCCCGCACCACTCTTTGATATGACCCGGTACGTGTTCGATTATTCTAATCCTCAGGCGTTTAAGGCAGAACTGAAGCGCTTTACGAGATCCGTCACATGAAATTCCCATCCGAACCGTTCAAGATCAAGGTCGTGGAACCTATCCGGCGTACAACGCGCGAGGAACGAGACCGGTTGTTACGCGAGGCCGGGTACAATCTTTTTCATGTCCCGGCCGAGAGCGTCTACGTTGATCTGCTCACCGATAGCGGCACGTCAGCCATGAGCGATCGACAGTGGGCGGGACTGATGTTGGGGGATGAGTCTTACGCCGGCAGCAGAAACTACTACCACTTGGAAGAAACCGTCCAGTCGATCTTTGGCTACAAGCATGTCATCCCGACGCACCAGGGGCGTATGGCCGAGAATCTTCTCTTCTCGACGATCGTCAAGCCCGGCATGTGCGTCCCCAATAACATCCATTTCGATACGACAAGGGCCAACGTCGAGCATCAGCGTGCTGAGGCGCTTGACCTCGCGATCAAGGAAGCCTACGACCCGCATTGCGAGTTGCCCTTCAAGGGGAATATGGACCTCCATCGGCTGGAAGAAACCATTCATCGCGTGGGCCGCGAAAACATTCCGCTTGTGATGATCACCATCACCAATAACAGCGGCGGAGGCCAACCGGTGTCGATGGAGAATATCCGCCAAACCCGACTGCTGCTCAACCGATATCGGATCCCGTTGTTTTTCGACGCGTGTCGGTTCGCGGAAAACTGCTTTTTCATCAAAGAGCGGGAGCCGGCCTATGCAAATACACCACTGCTGACGATCGCACGGGAACTGTTCAGCTACGGCGACGGCTGCACCATGTCCGCCAAGAAAGACGGGCTCGTGAACATCGGTGGGTTCTTGAGCTTCAACGATGACCGGTGGGTGCAAGAGATCACCAACATGCTGATTCTTGTCGAAGGGTTTCCCACCTATGGAGGCCTGGCGGGACGCGATCTCGAAGCCATGGCCAGAGGACTTGAAGAGGCTCTCGACGAGGAATATTTGCGGTTCCGTATCGGCCAGGTTCGCTATATGGGCGAACTATTGGAAGGAGGTGGAGTGCCGATTCTCAAACCGATCGGGGGCCACGCGATCTACCTCAATGCGAAAGCGTTCCTCCCCCATATCCCACTGTCCCAATTTCCTGGCCAAGCGCTGGCTGTCACGCTGTATCGGGACTACGGCATCCGCGGCGTTGAAATCGGCACCCTCATGTTCGGGAAAAAGGATCCTGTGACGAGTCGAACGATTCACCCTGAGCTGGAGCTGGTCCGGTTGGCCATTCCGCGACGTGTCTACACGAACATGCAGATGACATATGTCGCAGAATCGATCATAGAGCTACATCGAAGGCGCGAGCTCATTCGCGGCCTCGTCTTGACCCATGAGGCCCCGGCGCTGCGCCACTTCACCGCGCGATTTAGAGAATTCCAAGAATCGTTACAGCTGCAACCCATCACAGCCTAAAGGAGCGCCATGGCCAACCTGTTCAAGGGGCTCGAGCGGATCGAAGAGGCCCGAGAGCGGTTGAGCGGCCAGAGTTTCATGGCGGGCCTATTTGCCGGGAAGCCCGACTTTTCCCTCCTGCTCGCTCCAGAGGAAGCCGCGGAAGACAACGCCGCCTGGGAAGAGTTTCACCCACGCTTGGAGGCCTTCCTCACGGCGAATGTTGATCCTGATGAAATCGAACGGACGGCCAAGATCCCTGACTCTGTCCTGAAAGGACTCTTCGCGCTCGGGGCATTCGGCATGAAAATTCCCCGGCAGTATGGAGGGCTCGGGTTTTCGTACATGAACTACGGTCGCGCGCTCATGCTCATGGCGAGCTGGAGTAACGCACTGGCCCTCACCGTCGCCGTGCCGCAATCGATCGGCATCGCGATGCCAATCCTCATGTTCGGCAACGAGGAGCAGCGGCGCACGTATCTCCCCCTTGTGGCACGGGAAGCGGTTTCGGCTTTCGCGCTCACGGAGCCGATCACCGGATCTGACGCCGCAAACATCGCGACTGAGGCCGTCTTGGATTCCTCTGAGACGGCGTTTGTCGTGAACGGCGAGAAGCTGTGGTGCACCAACGGGCCCATCGCCCGGTACATCACATTGGTCGCGCGGGTGCCCGCGAGACGAAGCGAAAACAATGGCCGGACGACTTGGATGCCGGTCCCGGGCGGCAATGGAGCCGACGACCACGTTCACACCACCTTCATTCTCGACATGCACACACCCGGTGTCCGCGTGCGACAGCGATGTCAGTTTGAGGGGTGCCGAGGCATCGAGAACGCCTACATGACCTTCTCTGATGTCCACATGCCGACAGCGAACGTGATCGGTGAAGTGGGCCACGGGCTCAGGTACGCCTTGACCATCCTCAACGTGGGTCGGGCCGTCAGCATCCCTGCCATTTGCTTGGGCATGGCCAAACAAGCTTGGCAACCCACGCTCGATCGGGCCAATCAGCGACTCACCTTTCAGAAACCTCTCAGTACAAGGCAGACACAGCGCATGAGATTGGGCCGCATGGCCTCGAACCTCTTCGCCATGGAAGCGCTTGCGACCACCGTGTGGCGAATGGCGGATCAACACAGATACGATATCCGGATCGAGGCCGCCATTGCCAAGCTCTTCTGCTCCGAAAAGACCATCCAGTTCTTAAAAGATGCCCAGACCATCTTCGGAGGAATGGGGTACGAAACAGCCGAGTCGAAGCGGCTTCGCGGAGAACCTGCTTTCGGCATCGAACAACTGGTCCGCGATGCGGAGATGTACCGAATCGGTGAAGGTGCCACTGATATCTTACGACCGTTCGTCGCCCGCGAGGGTCTCAACATGCATCTTGAAAGAGCCCGACACCTCTTCGATGAAGGAGCGACGGCTGTTCGTCAACTCGACGAGTTGCGGCAACTCTTGAAATTCTACATTCCTTGGTACCGGAGCCAATGGAGAGGCAGCCGATTACCGCTTCGCCCAGAGTTCCAACATCCGAAGGTTCGCTCCACGCTGCTCTTTGTAGAACAAACGAGTCGTCGACTGGCACGGACCATTTTTTACACCATGCTGCTCCATCGGCAGGCACTTCGAGACGATCAAGGCCGACAAAACCGGATCGAAATGATCGGGGAAGATCTTTTGGTGATCACAGCGACAGCGTTGTATGCCGAAGCACAAGAGCGGACCGCCGGCCATCCGGAGGATTGGGATCTGGCTGAAGAAAGCTTTCGAGAAGCCAAGCAACGAGTCGAACAAAACATTCAAGAACTGATCCGCAATCAGGATGCCATTGTGGCGATGGTTGGGGCAAAAGCCATCGACCGTCGATACCCCTCACTCACCAGTGGAATTATCCGGCGCGATCTTGAAGACTACTTTCGGAACAAGCCGGCCGTGAGGACCGAAGAAGAGGATATCCGCAAGGTTGTTTGATTTGAACATGACGTTGCCAAAAGAGCGCTTGGAGACGGTCACGGCGTCATACCGCTTCACTAATAAGGCAGTGAGAAACCTATGCGCGCCTGGTTAATGGACACCTACGGTGGGGTCGAACAGTTACGGCTCGGCGAGGTGCCTGATCCTCAGCCTGGTCTGACAAATGTACTGCTGAAAGTGAAGTATGCCGCGCTCAATCCCGCTGATGCGTTTCTGGCGCAAGGGCTGTACCCGGCAAAACCCACCCTGCCACACATCCTCGGACGTGACGGAGTGGGTGACGTGTTAGAGATAGGAACCGAGGTAGATAGCGTCCGCGTGGGCGAAACGGTCGGGATCCTGCGCTGCTTGGCGGGAGTCGACATGCCAGGCACTCTGGCCGAGAAAGTCGTCGTGCCCGCGGAAAGTGTGACACAAATCCCTGTCGGCTGGTCTCTCGAAGAAATGGCCGGCGCTCCGCTGGTCTTCTTAACCGCTTGGCAGGCTTTGACGCAGTGGAGCGACCCTCCGACACCGCCACCGGGCGGATCGGTTCTCCTCGTAACCGGTGCGTCAGGCGGAGTCGGTGTGGCATCAGTGCTGCTCGGACAATCGATGAACCTGATCGTCGTGGCTTTATCACGTGACGTAGAGAAAAGAACCAGACTGAAAGTGCTCGGAGCTGATTTCGTTTTTGATCCAGGGGACAAGAACCTCGTGACGTCCATATCTGCTGCAATCAGTCCAAAGAAAGTAGACCTCGTTATCGACTGCGTCGGTGGCAGGCTGTTACCTCACATCATCGCCCTTCTTGGCTATGGTGGACGGATCAGCATCGTCGGCAGGAGCGGCGGGACAGTCCCTGAGTTCAATACGGCCACCTTACTGTTCCGCCGTATTCGTATGGGCGGTGTCTCGGTCGGCGACTATACGGCTCAGGCAGCCCAAGCTGCGTGGAAAGAGATCGTCACTCGACTTGAGACCATCGGACGCCGCCCACTGGTGGACAGCATCGTTTCGTTTGAAGACGTACAAAATGGATTCGCACGATTGGCACAGGGCCCGATGGGGAAAGTGTTGATGCGGATAGCGACCTGATCGCGGCAACGACCCATCGATCAGGCAGGCCGGCCTCACGGCAGAGATCGGTCAGTCAGCGGACTCCGTCGATTTTCCTACCTGATTTGCACTCGTGTCTTGGCGGAACAGCCGTTGATATGATCGTCCACCATACCCACCGCCTGCATGAAGGCATAGACGATCGTGCTTCCTACGAAGCGGAACCCCCGCTTCTTGAGATCTGTTGAAAGTGCCTCGCTCTCCGGACTCGTGGCCGGTACATCCGCCATCGTCCGGCGGTTGTTTAACTTTGGTTTCCCGCCGACGAATTGCCACACATACCGATCGAAGGTGCCGAATTCTTTCTGGACGACCAGAAAAGCCTGTGCGTTCGTCACCGCCGCATCAATCTTCAATCGATTTCGGATGATGCCAGGATCGTTCAACAGCCGTTTCTTCGTGCTGGCTGTGAACTTGGCCATCCTCGCGGGATCAAACCCAGCAAACGCCTTTCGATAGTTCTCACGGCGCTTTAAGATGGTGTCCCAGGTCAGACCGGCCTGTGCCCCTTCGAGCAGCAGCATTTCAAAAAGCCGACGATCGCGATGCACCGGCCTCCCCCACTCCCGGTCGTGGTAGCGGATCATGTGCGGCTTGTCGCCGGCCCATGGGCATCGTATCCTCGGTTTCATTCCGATAGTCGTCGCACAGCCCGGTTTTATCGCCGAAAGGTGTCCCTGCCTTTGATCACATCGTCCAACAGCTTGTCGGCTAACTTTCCAGCCTTCCAACGGCGATACCGATGGTGAATCACCATCCAAAGCACCACCCCACCGATCCCGATGACAATCATCCAACCCGTATCATCCATCGAGATACATTACCTGGCGCCGTCTTCCTGGGCAAGCCGCATGTCACGGCGCTTATTGTCTGCCGGGGTTTTTTTGTAGGACAGCGCCAGGCACGCGCGGGAGCGGCTCGAAAACCTTGAGCGGCGGCGGGAATACGAACAGGATGTCGGAGGCGATCACGTAGACTCGGCCGTCGGGTCCGATTGCCGGCAACGATCGTCCGCCTCCGACCCAGTCGAACCTCTGCAATTCCAGCTTCGCGTCGGCGTCGAAGGTGATGAAGGCGTCGGTTGTCGAGACGAAGACATGCGTGCGCGATGCCGCGGCCGAAGTATAGGACGGCGGAAGCGACGCTTGTGACACCACTTTGCCGTTGTTCAAGACCGCGAGTCCGGACGCGCCGACGACAACGGCGAAGCCGTTCACGGTGAGCGTCGCCGGTCCATAAACTAGGCCGGGGCTGCGGATAGGCGGCAGCTTGGTCTCATTGGGTCCGGTGAAGACGATTTCTTCGCCGCCGGTGCTGACAAGCGTGTGGCCGTTAGGCAGGACCATCGGCGCGGAAACGAAAGATCGTCCGTCATCGCGTACCCGAAACGTACCGGTCAGACCGGCCGCGGAGGTCGCGGTGAATCCTCTGATGGTGTGACGCTGGTCGCTGACGATGACATGCGGCGCGCCACCGCCGACGAACGTAAAGACACCGACGCCGGGCATGGGCGGGGGGGCCCCCGGATCCCGAGGCGGATTGTAGTCGCATTGGCCGAATCCGCAAATCGCGCAATAGACGAGGCCTAAGGGGGGAATAAGGCAAAACGCATCGGACGCGCTGATTCCCTTGCCTTCGGCCGTCGCGCCGCCGGTTGCGGTCCCCGGCTGTCCGGCCACTAATTGATCGAATACGACGCCCCCATTGGGCGAGAATCCGATAAGCCGCATTTCCACGCCGTTTATGTTGCGATTTCTATAGGTCGCGGGCGCGAGAATGATCTCCTTACCGCCTACGCTGACGATGTTGGGTGGCGCCGTGGTGGCGCCATGAAGGCCCGTCCGAGTCGGGAAGGGCGTCCGCGCGAGCAAGGCGCCGGTGGCGTTGAATGCATACAAGGTCGACACGATTTCCGTCTTTTTGAACCTTCCTATTTTAGCGATCTTCGACTTGGCGCCGATCACATAAACCGAACCATCCGCGCCGATGGCGGGCGAAGCAGCGATCGCCTCGTCTGCGTCGATGTCCCGACTCCAGAACGGCTTGCCGTCCGCATGAAGAGCGATGAGCTTCCCTTCCTGCGTGCCGAGATAGACGCTTCCATCGGGTGCGATGACAGGACCCGCGCCCAGCGCGAACGTGCCGAGACCGGGAACGCTGAAGGAGCCCCCAGCGGCTGGCTTGGTGTTCACATCGGCAAAGCCGCGATTGGCAGCGTCGCCATGGAAACGTTCCCAGACGCCAATCGCCGGAGTCGTAGCCTGCACGATTGCGCCACACATCGCGGCGGCCGCAATTCGGACGAGTGGTCGGATCATGTGAATCTCCTTCCTCGGCTTACAAATCGGCGAGACAATTGGGGTCTGCGCCTTGGCGCGAGTCTCTTAGTCGTCCTCATGATCGCCTAACAGCACTTTTTCGCTTTAGCAGAACGCTTTGCAGCGCGACGGCTTGGTTATGTTGCTCGTCCTTGGCGGAGTAGAGCAGTGTGACCGGGCGAGTTTTTGCCTGTCCTGTGATCGTTGCGAGAAGTGCCTTCTTCTCCTTCAGCTCGGCCCGATATCGGCGGCAGAATTCTGTCCACCGTGCCGGATCGTGGTTGAACCATTGCCGGAGAGCGGTCGATGGACCGAGATCTGGAAGCCATAGATCAAGCTTCGCGTCAGATTTGGAAAGCCCCCGCGGCCAGAGCCGATCGACCAACACGCGGAAGCCATCGGACTTGGCCACCGGCTCATAGACACGTTTGACCTGAATCCTCATGTTGTCGCTAGAGGCCGATGGTTTCGATCTGAGCAACTTCTTCCGGCAACAGGTTGAACCGCTCGCACTCGAGATCTTCCCTCATGTGTTGAGAATTCGTCGTGCCGGTCAGAGGCAGCATGCCGACTTGCATGGCAAATCGGAAGATGAGTTGGGCCAGAGTGGCGTCATGCCGAGCCGCCATGGCCCTGATCTCCGGATCGCTGAAGACTTCACGATTCGCCGTCAGGAGTGAGAACCCCTGGTAAATTATCCCGTTAGCCTGGCAAATCTCACGTACTTCTTTATCCCACCCAAAGGCTGCATAGCAACGGTTCTGCACCACCATCGGCTTGTGCTTGGCTTTGGCGCAGAGCAACGTCAGCTGATCGGCCGTGACGTTGCTGACCCCGATCATCTTCGTCTTGCCGGCATCATAGAGGGATTCGATCGCCGTCCAGACTTCCCAATCCTCTGTCCCTACCCCCCGCCGAGAATAGGGCCCATGCAACACGTACGAGTCGAGATAGTCGGTATGGAGGTGTGCAAGCGAGCCGGCAAAAGATTGCTGCACCTGTGCCGTGATGCTCGCGCGCGCATCGTACGGGAGACGATGATCCTGACCGTTGATGGGTGTGAATTTCGTTTGCACAAACAGCTTGTCGCGGGTGATGCCTTGTTGTGCTAATTGCAAGAGTGCTTCCCCCACTCGTGCTTCATCGTAATGAACAAGTTGATTCGCCGTATCGATTGCGGTGAACCCGGCTTCGACCGCTTGCAGCACCAGTCCGGTCGTGGCTTCTTTTTTCCACGCCGTGCCGTACATGAAGGAGGGAATGGGAACGTGATTGTATGTGGTCAATGGCATGGGAGCATCTCCTCGATATGCTCGTACCATACACATTTCAGACCGGTGGTCTCAACGGTGGTACGCTACAGATTCTTCGGCCACAAAGAACTCAGCTCAGGATACTTCGCGCGATAGTCGGCGTGGCCGGCACGGATGACTTTCAGCGCTTCCTCTCGCCCGTACATGCCGGTGATTTCCACCTTATGATGAGTCGCCCCGGGCGCACTCTTATAGGTGAGGAAATAATGCCGGAGACGATCCAGAAGAGCCGTTGGGCATTGTGACATGTCCGTGAAATTTCCATAGACCGCGTCGTCTCGCATCACGGCAATGATCTTGTCATCGGCCTCACCGCCGTCGGCTAGGCTCAACCCGCCGATCGGCAGCGCCGTCAGAAGGATGTCGCTGTGCGGAATGCTCTTCTCCGACAACACGCAGATGTCGAGCGGATCGCCGTCCCCGACCATGCCCTTGCGGCGAGCGCGTTTGGCAAAGATACCGGCCACCCGCTCTCCGGAGTAGGTCTGCGGAATCAGACCGTAGTAGACCGGACAGTAGTTGGAAAACCGCTGCGGCCGATCCACTTTCAGAAAACCGCTGTGTTTATCGACTTCGTATTTAACCGTATCGGTCGGGACGATTTCGATGTAGGCCGTGACGACGCCTGGGGCTTCCTCACCGATGGACACGCCGTGCCATGGATGCGCCTTGAACATCAACCCCAGCAGGCGCTGAAAGGGATCGCTCCCCACGCGTATCTCACTCGTCTTGTCCGTATCCCCTCCCCTTCCCTTCCCCTTTTTCTCTTTCATGTCCCCTCCGATTATCTGGCGACCATTCCTGCGACCGTGACGCAATGAGGCCCCAGTATCTCCCAGGAGCATGAGAGGGGCAATAGTTTCCCACCACCTCCCCCCTCCCCACATCAGGGCGAAGAGGCGATGGCAGAAATTGTTTTCGCAGTGTGGTTCATTTTGCAGACTTGGCGTACAATATCTCTGTGCCGAGTCGCCCTTCTCATGGAGGCTCGCATGGTACGGAGCCATCACGAGCAGCCCTACCGAGCGCGCGCGTTGAAATTATTGCCCTGGATTTGTGCTCACTGCGGGCGCGAGTTTGACGGCAAAAAGCTGAGCCAACTCACGGTTCATCACAAAGACCACAACCATCACAACAATCCCCCTGACGGCAGTAACTGGGAATTACTCTGCCTTTACTGCCACGACAACGAACATCAGCGTGATCAAGTAGGCAGTGGATCGAACGAATCTCAGTCGAGGCCGGAGATGGATCGACCGTTCACGCCCTTCGCCAATCTGCTCAAACGCGCTTGATCGAGCGAGGCCCGAAGTATGGAATGACCTTGTTTCTCGCCTTCGTCAGGAATGTACGAAGGGGGTCGGAAGGCCTGCACCACTCCGACCCCAAACTCCACGACCGCTCTTTATCGTTCTCTATCCGCTAGAATCTCGATGCCGTCAGCGTCACGTCCGTGCCCGCCCACGCACGGCGGAAGCGCGCTTCCGCAGCGGCCGCCTCATTCTTCTTCCCCTGTGCCCGGAGTGCCTGCCCGAGCCCAAACAGGGACCAGCCGTTCTCGGGGAATCGACGGAGGTCTTCGCGATACACCTTCTCAGCCTCGGCATTTTGTCCCGCTTTCAACAGCGCGGCACCAAGCGAGTGCCGAATCGGGTAGTACCACTTGGGCGGTTCGAAATAGAGTCCCCCGTCCTCGATCTTGGCCGCCTCTCGGAAGTGGTTGATGCCCGCGTCGAGGTCGCCGCGGCGAATCGCGATCTCGCCGGACAGCGCGTGTACGGCGATCGAGAGCGAGGTCTTCCCTTCAGCACCTGCGGGCGTCGCGGCGTCGGTCGCCGTCACCTGGTCGAGTGCGGCTTGGGCTTCCGCCCACGCTCCCTTGGCTGCATGCGCCACGCCGCGGGCGTAGCAGGCCATGGCGTACGAGAAGCGGATGTCCTCCGGTGGAAGCGGTGCGGCAAGCACCTCGTCCCATTTTCCGAATGTTGTGAGCGTGAGCGCGTGATACGGCAGCATCTCCTGCAGCAGCCCGACCTGGCGCGCGGCGTCGAGGTTCACCTTGGTGGTGAGTGTATTAGACGCCTCGATCGCCTTGGCACTGCGCCCCGCCATCGTGGAAGCGAAGGCGAGGAAGTGGATGTTGTGCGGGTAGTACGCGAGCGGATAGACGCCCATCGGGCGCTGCTCTTCGATGAATACCTCGTCGGTGTGGATGGCGTGGTGGTTGGCCTGCACGGCGTCGTTCCATCGTCCGACGCGGATGAAGATGTGCGCGGGCATGTGGACCATATGCCCCTCCCCCGGCATGAGCCGAGCGAGCCGTTCGGCACATGGCACCGCTGCCTTCGGGTTCACCGCCTCGACGGCGTGGATGTAGTAATGACACGCGCCGGGGTGATTAGGATTGCGCGAGATGACACTTTCGAGCTGGCGTACGATTTCCTTGGTGCCGGGGTAGGGAGTACCGTTGGGTTGCCAGTAGTTCCACGGGCGAAGGTCCATCAGCGATTCGGCGTACAGAGTCGCGGCGTCGAGGTCCTTGGGATAGGTCTTCGCGACCTTCCCCATTGCTTGCGAATACGCCGTGTCCAACCGGACACGATCGGCTGGTGGGTCCGCCTCGTAGCGCAGCGCGAGCGCCTCGATGTACGCGCGCTCAGGCGCCGCGGCGTGGGACTTGAGCCCCAGCGCTTTTTGCACCGCCGCGTAGGCGGCGATTCCGCTTGCCGAGTCCATAGGGGCGTTGACATGCGGCCCATAGGCGAGCGCGATCCCCCAGTAGCACATGGCACAGGTGGGATCGATCTCTGCAGCACGCGTGAACGAGCGGATCGCTTCCGCATGGTTGAATCCGTAGACCAGTCGCAGGCCTTGGTCGAAGTACTGCTGAGTGGCCGGGACTCGAGTGGAGATGCGTTTGTAGTAAGAACCGAGGTTTGTATAGAGAGGGACCGTGTCAGACAGGCTCGGCGGCGACGCGGGCGCTGCCGTCGACTCTGTACTCCAGCTTGGAGCGGCACAGGCAAGTAGAGCAGCCGTAGCAAACATAATGATGCGGGAGGACTTCAGGGCGTCCCTCCTTCCAGTCAGCGAGAGTAATCGTAATGGTTTCATGGCAGCCTCCTCATAGCGTGTGACAAATTGGATATTCTTTGCTGACCGCGGTCACGCCCGAATACCGACGACTTCCAGATATTCCGCAAAGACGATGGTGGAGTCCGCCCCGCCTCGGTTGTGCGTTGTCCAGAGTGTTTCGAGCTCTTGCCGCAATTGTGCTTGTCCCTCGGCGTTAAGCGACGCGAATGCTCTGTTCGTCGGCCCGTAATACAGGCGAAAGAATTCTACGACCTCCGACGGCGGAAAGGGATAGTCGAAGAGGTATTGCCGCCTCGTGAGGCGCAGTTCCGAGAGTCCGTGGCCAAGCCGCTCGCGCACGGTGGCTTCGTCACCCCACAAGACCGGCGCCGGCATCCCGGACGGCGCGATGAATTTTGATACGGCCTTGAACATCTGCCCGATGAATCCCTGCGGCGTCCAATTGGCCATGGCGACGGTGCCTCCCGGTACGCACACACGGAGCAATTCTTGGGCAACCAACTGGGGACGGGGGGCGAACATCGCGCCGATCAGACTGGTCACGACGTCGAAGCTCGCGTCGTCAAACGGCAGTGCCTCGGCATCAGCCTCGTCGAAGCGAGCTCTCAACCCTTCCGCTTGCGCTCGGCCCCGTGCCCGCTCCACTAAGTTACCCGCGATATCCACGCCGGTCGCCTCGATGCCGTCTTTTGCCGCCATCAGCGCCAGTTGCCCGGATCCACAGGCGATATCCAGCAACTTGCAGCCTGGCGCAATGTTCAAGCGTTCGTAAAATTCCCGTGCCCCGCCTTCCATGAATCGCGAGAAACGATCATAGTCTCCCGCCGTCCAGATTGATTTGAGCCGAGCTTTTATACTGTCCATTTCTCCAATCGTTGCACTCGTCATAATGGCCTCCTTGTGTGATCGATTGACGGCGCCGTCGATGCGCCGTGCTGTTTCTGTTCGCACTATACGAGAGAGGCGGTTTGGTGTCTTATCAGCTCGTCTGGCGCTCTTAGCAGGAGAATGCTAAGCTGCAACGCACTTATCCTAACGTCCGATTTGTTTAGCCGGACCCCGTACCTCACCGACTCGGAATCCATATGGATGTGCTGTCTGAAGTTCTGAGAGCCGTGAAACTGGACGGCGCGGTCTTCTTCAACGGTGAATTTTCGTCGCCGTGGTGCGCACGCGAACCCGACGCCGGCACGATGGCGTCGCATCTTCCCGCCCGTCCCAAGCACGTCATCATCTTTCATCTCGTGACCGATGGTAAAGGATACGTTCGCATCGAAGAAGACGGCCGCGCGGTGTCTCTTGAAGCCGGCGATATCATCATCCTTCCACAAGGCAACGCGCATTTTATGGGCAACGGCCCTCCCGTCACACCGATCGACAGCGTGGCACAACTACGGCAGGTGCTGGCCGAAGGACGTATGATTTCTCAAGTCGGAGGCGGCGGAGAACTCACCAAGCTGATCTGCGGCTACCTGACCTGCGATCTCCAACTCTGTCAAGTCTTTCTGGCCGGGCTTCCTCCGATCGTCAAAGTCCATATCCGGGACAGCCCGTCAGGACAGTGGTTGGAAGATACGTTCCGCTACTCCGTCGATCACGCGGAAGCGTCTGGGCCAGGCGGCGCCGCCGTCATCGCCAAGTTGTCGGAGGCGTTGTTCGTGGAAACGTTGCGGCGGTACATCGCGAAGTTGCCGCCGTCGCAAACAGGCTGGCTCGCCGGCGTGCGCGATCCGGAAGTCGGAAAGGCGCTGGCACTCCTGCATCGGCAGCCGGCCCACCCCTGGACCATTGCCTCGCTCGCCAATGAGGTCGGCTTGTCCCGCTCCGTGCTGGCCGAGCGATTTCGACATTATCTGTCAGACACCCCGATCGGGTACTTGACGCGCTGGAGGTTGCAGCTCGCCGCTCACGCGTTGGTGTCCACATCCAAGAATGTGGCGGAGGTGGCGGGCGATGTGGGATACGAGTCCGAGCCGTCCTTCAATCGCGCCTTCAAGCGGGAGTTTGGAGTCCCTCCGGCGAGATTTCGTGATCAGACAAGACGCTCTCAACGGAAGCATTAATAGCGTCCCGGTTTACATTCAATCTCGGTGAGGACTCAGGGCCGATTCTTGGCGTCACTTGTGGTAGCCTATCTGGAGAGGCGGCCTTCCTCAACAGGGTGGGCCCAGAACCTCTGTCGGGTGGTTCACCTGACAAGCGTAGAAGGAGATCAGCGGACACGATGCGTCTTGTCCTATTCTTGATCGTCATCGGCCTCGTCATTTTTGGCCCGCAACTCTGGACCAGGCGAGTATTTGCCAAGCACAACACGCCCCGTCCTGACTATCCGGGGACCGGAGGAGAATTGGCCCGCCACCTGCTCAATCGGTTCGACCTGCAGCACATCAAGGTCGAACCGACTGAGAAAGGCGACCATTACGATCCGATCGCCAAAGCGGTTCGTCTGACACCTGCCATCTTCGATGGGAAATCGCTCACGGCGATTACGGTCGCGGCCCACGAGGTCGGGCACGCCATTCAAGACCACCTGGGGTACCAGCCACTTGCGGAGCGCACCAGGCTCGTGCGGGTCGCGCAGGGAGCCGAAAAGGTCGGAGCGGTCATTATGATGGGGATTCCGATCGCGGCGGGCTTGGCCCGGACTCCGGCGGCGGGTGTCCTCGTCATGATGGCCGGAATCGCGACGATGGGGATCTCCACGCTGGTCCACCTCATCACGCTGCCGGTCGAGTGGGACGCCAGTTTTAGACGCGCCCTGCCCGTTCTCCGGCAGGGCAACTACCTGGCGCCGGATGATGAGCGGGGTGCTCGCAGCATCCTCACCGCCGCCGCCTTGACCTACGTGGCCGCGTCCCTCGCCAGTTTGCTGAACCTGTGGCGCTGGATCGCGTTCCTCCGGCGATAGAGTCGGCCTCTTCACGTCCCTGCGACAAATGCAATTCCATTTGCCCTCGGTACGCGTCTGTCTTATGGTTTGGGCTTAGGGAGGAGGAGGCCGATGACACCCGCATCGATTTTATTTCATGACATCGACGGGGTGCTGTTCGGAGACTATGCGGGCGAGTTCCAACTCCGCCCCGGAGTGAAGTCGTGGCTCGCGTGGGCACACAAACACTTCGAGGTGATCTGGCTGACCTCGTGGGAGTCAGACAAGATTAAGACCCTGTTGTCTCTCCTCTCCTGCGAGAAGTTCCAGAGCCTTCCGGAACTGCCGCCGTTCCGGCATGCCAACTGGACGAACTGCGAGAATAAAGTGGTCTGGCTCGAACAGGCCGTGCCGAAACTGAAGGGCCGCGAATGGTTCTGGATCGACGACGAGATCGAGACATTCACGCCGGCGATTCAGCAAGCCGGCCTCTCCCGTGAGCGCTGCATCCAATCGAACCCGCTGGGGCAGGACGAGTTACTCGTCCTCCAATCCACCCTGGCTGCCCGGCTTGAATGGATGAACACAAACAGAAGCCCCACGGCCAGTAACGAAGAAGCAGCATAAGCGCCCCATCTGGTCTCTCTCGCCGGTGCTGTGTTCTCAGGCTCCCTTACTTCATCTCCGATAGGTGCGTGACAGCGAGTTCGGCGTGTTTGGTGGCCACGTCGGCATGCCCCCCTTCCCCATGCTCAATGGCACGCTTCAGCTCTCCGATCCCTTCGCCCACATGCGGAGCCTTGCCTGCTTTCAGGGCGTACTGTAGCGCAGCTTCCGCACTTGTCAGGAGCGCGCCAACATGACCCTGTTTGCCATGATCCACCGCTTCTTTGGCGAGCTTGATAGCATCCTGGCGGTTCTGCTCCTCGAAACGTATCACATCACGCCGTGCCCCGCCCTCACCGAATACCGGTTGCAACGGCAGCATGGTGGCGGTGACGAGGACGAACACTGCAGCGAGTGCGACAGCTCGTCGAGTGATATATCGTGTCATTGGCATTCTCCCTTCTCAAAGAAGTAAACCGACTCCGGTGAAAACTCTGCCTTGGAAAGGCGATTAGGCAACAGCGTATTCGACAGATTTCGGATTCTGCACCCGCTTTGAGGCGTTGAGAATTTCAATGCCAACGATGTTCCCCTCCTTGTCATAGTCCAGAATCACACCAGGTTTGTCCTCATCACTCTCCTCCACAGAAGCATCGCTCAATTCGATTGTGAGCACATCCACTTCCTCGTCATACTTGACCTTCATGGCTTTCTTATCTTCCTGCTCCGGTAGACCGAGGCTTGCGGCAAGTTCTCGATCCACAAATGCACCGTACTATCTCGGCAATGGCGCCCTGAATCGGGATCATTTCGCAGCAGGAGTCGTCATCGCTACCTCACAGGCCGCACCTGTAGGAGGTTATTTTGGCACAGCCAACAACATCGCGTCGAGCAGTCGCTTCTTTTCGCTTTCGTTGGGATACAGGGTCGACCTAGCTGATGGAGTATCGTCTCGTAGAAGGGCAGGCACGATTCAAGACCAGACCCCACATTACGCCTAACATTTTTGTGGTCACTTCATCTTTGCCATGGCACGTTCTCGACCTCGCCACGCCAGCGTGCACACAGGCGATTGCTGTATTGGCCGTTATAGCCTGAGAGACGTAATATGATTAGGGAGATATACCATTGCGCCAGCTTCCATGCCTCGGGAATAATTTTTCCTCTATGCCTACCTAGCCAATTTTGTGGGTGAACCAGCTCGTTTCTTATATCCACCAACGCATGGAGTCCATGCCGCCATTTTCCTTTCAGGCTTCGATTTGTATTGTGAAGTTTGCGTAAGCTCTTCGGAATCGGAAGGCTCCTTGAAAGTCCAATATCCTTACAAGCTCTCGCAAGAACTTCTCCCATCTTCCCATTCGTTGGCAGATTGTGCTTCGCCAAATATGCACAGGCCAGCCGTTCAAGAGCCGCCTGGCTGAGAATAAGGCCACCATCTGGGCCGACACCGCCTCCGGCCTTGTTGCTCCTCAGATACCAGTACAAAGCCTGTGATACTGCGTCACCCATCGCCTGATCATGCAGAAGTGTTACAAAACCCGAATAAAGATGTGCTAACGCCTCGCCGTGATGGTCATCAAACCATGTCATACAGGATTTCCAGCCTTCCCCAAGAGGCACACCCCACTCTTTGAATACCTTGCTCCCCTGTTTATCGAATCCCACCGGCAGCATTACGGGAGTCCACGAGCCTCGCGCAAAGGATAGGAACAGGTGCAGATCACGCATCGTGCGTCTGAGCACATCAATTGTGAAAGTTTTGCCGCTCCTTCGTCTGACTTTCCCGACATGAGTAATCCCGTTCCCGCCGTTTGTATTCAAAATTTCTATGACTCTTCTCGCATCCGGGACTTCTTGGATCTCAATTTCCCATCCGTCATGCTCCAGGAGCACCCGGCCAAGCCTTCGCACCTTGCTGGGATCCGATTGAAACAAAACACTTGCATGCCCCGTTCTACAGTGAAACGCCCGGAAGTTCATGATATGGAAGATCGCCGTTTCCAGCCGCAGTCGCTGATGTGTACGCATCGCCATCTTCTGTGGCGTTGGCACGAATTCGATTTCGCTCTTGCCATTTCCCGAGAACAAGTCTCGCACCCGGACCGGAAGCGCATTGCACAGCGTGGCCTCGCCGTATTTCAACCGGACCTCACCTTCCGTCATCCCCACCTGAAAACCACGATGCTCTGCAAAATCAACTGTTACGCTCAGCCTCAGCTCAGGTTGCAGGCAAATTCTCGCTCGCCCATTGCCCTGAATGCTCTGCCCATCGCATGTCACTTCGACGTCAGCAGTACCGAGGTCGATAAGCCTATTCTCATCGTCGGCACGATAAACGACGGGAATTAATTCACTCATCACACCAATTAGGGTCAGGAAAAGGCTCCCGGTACATTTTTATCTTCCTCATAAGTTGTATTGAATGGAGTCTCGTTGAAGGGCATGCACGATTCAAGACCAGACCTCACCCTTAGCAATTCCTCGCCGAACTGAAACCACAACAGCCGCAGAGTCCGCCATCACCGCGCCACGTCGCAGCGACAGAGCCAGATTCCTGGCAATCATGCCAGGATGGATGATTACGAGGCGCGACGCAATTTTCTCTGGATTGGGACCAATGACGATAGCGTGAACGAGCTCCGCAATCACGCCGGCATCAGGCGGCAGAAAACCCGCCGGAAAGCCGGCCCACTCCAGATCACTCCCGCGTCATTGGTTTCCAGAATCTGTGCGATTGCAAGGCCAGACCCCACCCTTCTGCCACCCGGTCATCCAGAGAGAGCTGGCATAGCCGCGATAGCAAACCTGTTGTAACCCTCAGTCTTTAACATTTGATGCCGACGGCTTGTTGTCATCCCTGGCGTCGATCAGCACAACATCTCTTCGCTCCAACAGGTTCAGCTCCTTCAAAATCTTCTGAACCTTACTAAATTCGGTTTCCGTAAAATACATGATCGCCTTGATCGATTTCGACGTATCGTTTGCCGCTTCGTAGATCTCTACCTGGTGCTGCAGGTTCTGTCTCAACTTGCTATTGCTGGCCAGCTTAAACTCGACCAGCGTTTTATTTGCTGTACCTTTTGACACTTTAAAATCAACCGGGCCGCGACCATTGTTTAGTTCCCGGTTCACATCATAAGACGTTGCATACCACGTCAACCGGTACATGATCTGCAGGTCTGCCTCACGCTTAATTGGTTTTCCGTCCAAATAAAAAGCACGGTATCCATCTTTGTTTTCGAGCACGTCTTTCAAAAACAGAACCCGACGGAGGCTTTCCTCGAAGCTATCGCCAAGCTCATAGAATTCAGTGCCGACAAGGTGAGTTCCGACAAGATCGCGAATGTGTTTTCCAAACTGGACTTCGGTCTCCCGTACCTTCAGACTGCTGACCTTATGTGCCTCTTCTCCTGTGTCCTCTTTATGCTTGATATAGTAGTCGAGCACGGCTGGGAATTGTTCCGCTGTCGCCGCGGCCACAGCACGTCGTTCTTGCTCTGTCATCTCTTCAGCAAGGCGGCGTAAGAAATATTCATTTACCTGGGCACGTAACTGGGCGTCGGGAACCGAAGTGCAAATCTCTTCAAACTGTTCCAAGAGTTCGCTCCGATTAATCCATGCCTCATCTTTTGTCAGGATTTCCTTCGGTGTTAGGAGTACAAAGTCACCCAAGAATACTGGGAGGTCGTACTGTCCACGACGCCAGCGCCTCGTGTCGTAGTCGAAGCTCACTTTATCGACCGCAAATGTTCGCCGTAGCTTTGGCTCAACATGTTCCCTCGCGAATGTCTGCGTGTACTCAAGTAAATAGCCTTTGATCAGATTAGTGGTGAAATCACTTAAGTGATCCCTTCCTACTCCCCCGCTGAGAAGACAGAGCTTTTCCAAGTGACTGCCGCGTGTAATGCTTTCAGATCCAAAATCCCGGAACACCCGGTGCAGGTTATGATGCAAAACGCTTGCGAAGTCAGCCCCAAGCCCACTTCCTCTATTCCCCTTTCGACTGAAGCCAAGCCAGTTCTGACTTACCTCAGGAAAACGGAACCAATAGTCTACTAACCCCCTGCTGATAGAGGTTTCGATGGAAACATCCCGCAGGAACTTCACATAACGGATGATCTCGTCATGTAATGATTTGTACTTCTCTTCTTCGCTATCAAAGAGCAAGAAGGGATCAATAAATAAGGGTAGGTCGTTAATCAGCGAGACGTTGAACGCACCGTAACTCTCAAGCGTATTTTCACTGACATCGAAAAAGTCTGTGAAATAGATACGTGCGTCGACACCTGGCTTGCCGTTCTTCCCTGTCACGCAGTCACCTGCCTGTCATTCGGCCATGAAAATGGGCTTGGCTTGACGATTCTCAATCATCCTGCTTCCTTCAGTGTCGGGGTCATTGCCTCATGCAATACAGCTTCGAGGAGGCGACGGCTTTCGGTTTGGGTGGTGGTGAGCTGCGCTTCTAGCCGGTCGCACAAGGCCATCAGTTCTTCGACTTTGGCGACGATGCGGTGCTGTTCGGCGAGAGGTGGGAGAGCGATTCTCAAAGAACGAATATTGTCAAGATTTAGCCCCGGTTTTCCTGCACCGTAGGCACGCTCAACTAATTCTGATCGCACTCCGGCTGGTGCCATCAGGCAAATGAGAAGCCAACGAGAAAGACTTCTTGTTATGGGCTTAATCAGAGCAACATGTTGGCTAACATATGCCTCGCCTAGTTCACGATCCAACAACGCTGGATTCGTGACGCCGGCACCGGTGATGACGATCAACAGATCACCTTTAGAAACTTGAGTTCGAGTTCCTTCTGCCTTCTTGGGTAGCCTGACGCAGGCAAGATCATCAAGCCGAAGTCGTCCAAATCGGATGTTCTGGGCACGAATGAACTTCGGCCCGGAGTCGGAATAGAACTCCGCCCAGCCGCGCGAGCCACTCGTGACAAGATTGCAGCCGTCGTTAAAGTCCACTGCCACCCAGTTCATCGGACAGTCAAATGCGAGTTCTTTTGGTGCACTGGTTGTCAGCTTCTGCTGAGTTAGAATGCCTGCGTTCACTAACCTCGCCTTTTCTTCCTGAATACGTTTCAGCAGTTCAGAAGCGGGTTCGTCATTGGGGTCTTGAGGAACGAGCTTCCCTCGGACGGCGAGGTTGAGGATGGTCTGGCGAAGTTGCTGGATGTGTTCGAGGCTCGTGGTGAGTCGTGGGAGGTGGTTCAAGTAAAAGCGGGCGTACTTGGGGAAGGCGTCGAGGTCTGCGCCATTGTTCAAGCGATTCAACGACGACGACACCAGTCGATCTCGCCGGCTCTCCCGCTCTGCCTGCGCCACCTCCAGCCGATCACAGAGCGCCATCAATTCATCTACCTTGGCGACGATGCGGTGTTGTTCAGCCAGCGGAGGAAGAGGAATAAGTGCCGGAGCCATTCGCTTTAGCGTAACTCGAGTGATTGCCGCTCCCTTCATCAAACCGCGCATTTGCATATAGAAGAAAGGGGACCGTAGAAACTCAACTATGAGACGGTTGTAAACATGGAGCGATAGCTTCAACAGCGCAACGCTGGATAACATGCTGAATGGTTCATCGAGATCATTAATTGCCACAATACCGGTTGTGGCTCCGTCCTTAATGTAAAGGATATCCCCCTTCTCGGGATTACACCGCGCGTAGATCTCATGATGAACCTTGGCTGTCACATAAGAGACGTCTGCGAGCGATACGCCTTCAGGCTTTATGTTCTTTGCCGTGATGTATTTGAAGTCGCCGTCTGCCAGGTTTGTGGGGGAATGGTGTGTCCCGTCGGTGAGTTTGGTCAGCACATCGATCAAACGCACCAAGCACCAACCAGGCGGGATTTCGAACGGCACTTCTTGCTCGTCAATTGGACGTGCTGGTTCCTGCCTTCTAATTTCACCCGTTTTCACAAGCCGTTCTTTCTCCGCCTGAATCCGCTTGAGCAGTTCTGATGCTGGTTCGTCTCTGGGATCTTGCTCTACCAGCTTTCCCCGCACGGCAAGGTCAAGGATGAAACGGCGCAGGCGCGGGATGGCGTCGGATGCCTCACTAATGCGGTCAAAGCAAGAAAGGAGTTGCGCCGTATTCATCGCAGCAGAGCCTTCTCCAGAATGGCCTTGAGCTGATCGCGGAGGTTGGCGGTTTCCCTTTCGGCAGCCTCAAGTTTCTGCAAGAGCTCTTCCGGATCGCCGTGGTCGTCGGCGACGGTATGCGGATTCTTAAAGTCCAAGTTGTAGCCACGGGCTTTGACTTCGTCGGCCGTCACCTTCCAGGCAACCTCGGTTTCCTTCCGCCCCTTGCGTTTCGCTCCGCCCCACCAGTTGATACAGGGCTTCAGATGTTCGAAGCGGATCGGCTTCGTCATCGAGTAGGCCTTCTGGCCGTCGGGAATGCGATGTTCGTAGAACCAGATATCTTTGGTCAGCTCGCCCTTCTCGAAGAACAACAGATTCGTCCCGATGCTGGCGTAGGGTTTGAAGACACTGTTGGGCAGGCGGACGATCGTGTGGAGGTTGCACTCCTGCATGAGATGCTCTTTGAGCCGCGTCTTGACGCCTTCACCGAACAGCGAGCCGTCGGGTAGGACGACCGCGGCGCGCCCACCCGCTTTGAGCATCCGCACGATGAGGGCGAGAAACAAATCCGCCGTCTCGCGCGTCTGAAAGTGTTTGGGGAAATTGCTTTCGATGCCGTCTTCTTCTTTCCCACCGAAGGGCGGATTGGTCAGGACAATGTCTACACGGTCGGCTTGGCCATAGCTGATATAGGGCCTAGCCAACGTATTGTCGTGGCGGACGAAGGAGGGATCTTCGATGCCATGCAGCAGCATATTCGTGACACAGAGCATGTGCGGGAGCTGCTTCTTCTCGCAGGCGCGCAACCCCTGCTGCATCTTCTGTTTGTCGGTTGGTTTCTTCACGTAGCGATTGCGCATATGCCGGATGGCGCAAGTAAGAAAGCCTCCTGTGCCACAGGCCGGGTCGAAGAGAATCTCGCCTGGGTGTGGATCAATACGATCCGCCATGAAAGCAGTCACGGCACGGGGCGTGTAATACTCGCCCGCGTTGCCGGCACTCTGTAGATCGTTCAGGATCTGTTCGTAGATGTCACCGAAATGCTGGCGCTCGGTCAGGTTGTTGAAGTCGACGCTGTTGATCTTGTTGATCACCTGCCGCATGAGCTGGCCGGACTTCATGTAGTTGTAGGCGTCTTCGAAGACATCGCGCACGACCCGGCGGCGACCATCCTTACCGGTTAACTCTTTCAGTGAAGGGAACAGCTCATCATTGACGAAGGCCATGAGCGGTTCGCCGGTAATGCCTTCGGGATTAGCAGCCCAGGTGCGCCACTGGAACTTCTTCGGGATGGGTGACCGGTAGTCCTTCTGCATCGCTTCGAGTTCAAAGTCCTGGTCGTCGATGATCTTCAGAAAGAACATCCAGCAGAGCTGAGAAATGCGCTGGGCATCTCCATCAACACCGCTATCCTGGCGCATGATGTCTTGAATAGATTTGACGGTGTTGCGAACAGACATAGCTTAAGAAGCTCTCTGATACAGCGCGGATTGAAGTTCATGGACGGCCTTTTCAAAGCCGGGCAGTCCGCCAAACGTTTTCAACAATTCAATGGGCGTGCCCATAGCATCGAATGGCGAAATCTTGAGGATCTGCGGATCGTCGAGGCTCGTGACGCCTTCGTCCTGATACTTCTGGAGCAACGCTTCCAGCACGGCGCGGGCTTGTTTGCCGTACTTGGTGAAGACATCCCGCTTGCGAACATTCTCCACACGCTCCTGCCGGGTAAGCGGCGGCTGGTCGAATGCCACATGGCAGATCAGATCGAAGGGATCGAGATCCCTCCCCACTTCGTCAGCCAATGGTTCAAGCATCACCCCTTCACTTTCCAGTTCCTCAATGATCGCTTGCTTGCGCACGGCGCTGCTCCAACCCTTGCGGAATGCGTCGAGGCTGGCATAGCGCTTACGAAGGTTCTTCTTGGAGTAGTCGCGCAGAGTTTCTGTGACGAGCTTGCCGTATTCATCGAGATACTCGATCCGCTCCGCGATGACGCTGACCTCGTCACCATGAATGTAGTACTTGCGCGGCTGAGTCCCGCCCGGCGGAATTGTGATGTCCGGCTGATCGGGATCGACCATGACCCGTTCGTCCTCGTCCGGGATCGGTGGGATCGGGTCTTCCGCATCAGCCGGTGGCAGCACATCGTCCGGCGGTGCTACCGGATCATTTTCGCCCGGCTCGTAGATCTGCACTGGCTCGCCGTCGAAGTCGGGGTCGGCGAAATGGTTGGTGGCCTTGCGGAAGTCGATGAGCGTGAAATAGTACTTCTTAGTGTCCTCATGGACGCGAGTCCCGCGCCCGACGATCTGCTTGAACTCGGTCATGGAGCCGACTTCGCGGTCGAGCACGATCATGCGGCAGGTCTGGGCATCCACCCCAGTGGAAAGCAATCGTGAAGTCGTCACGATCACCGGATATTTCGCCTCCGGATCGATGAAATTCCCGAGCTGGGCGCAGCCTTCGGCATCATCGCCAGTAATCCGCATGACATAGCGTTCGTTCTGCTGGACAAGATCGTGGTTCTCGTTAATCAGGGCTTGGCGCATACGTGCGGCGTGTTCGACGTCCACACAGAAGACAATGGTTTTCTGAAAACGGTCGCCACTTTCCCTTAAGAACTCGGTCACTTTTCGGGCTATGCGCTTGGTCCGCTCGTCGATGACCAGATTCCGGTCGTAATCTTTCTGGTTGTAGATACGATCTTCGATCTCCTGTCCATATTTGTCGATCTCTCCTTTGGTCGGACGGTAGCCTTCCACGTCTACGTCCAAATGAACTTTCACCACTTTATACGGTGCCAGGAAACCGTCGCGGATACCTTCCTTCAGCGAATAGCTGTACACCGGCTTGCCGAAGTAGTGGATGTTCGAGACGTACTCAGTTTCCTTCGGCGTGGCCGTGAGACCGATCTGAGTGGCGCTGGAGAAGTAGTCGAGAATCTCTCTCCAGGCGGAATCCTCTGCGGCACTGCCGCGATGACATTCGTCGATGACGATGAGATCGAAAAAATCCCGAGAGAGTTCCCGGTAGAGCTTCTGGCTTTCCTCCGGCCCCGTGATGGCTTGGTAAAGTCCGAGATAGATCTCGTAGGACGTATCGATCCGCCGATGTTTCTTGTCCACGGCCAGGGGCAGCTCAACAGTGCTACTGTCCTCACGTTCAATCGTCTTGGAGCCGGTGCTGAGCTTAGCCATCGTTTTCCCAAATGGGCGGAAGTCATTGACCATGGTTTGGTCGATCAGCACATTGCGATCAGCCAGGTAGAGAATGCGTTTATTTTGCTTGGCTTTCCATAAGCGCCAAATGATTTGAAAGGCGGTGTAGGTCTTGCCTGTCCCCGTCGCCATGACGAGGAGGATACGATTCTGGCTCTTCGCGATGGCTTCGATTGTCTTGTTGATTGCAATACGCTGGTAGTAGCGAGGCTCCTTGCCGCTCGCATCGTCGTGGTAATTCTGGAAGACGATTTCTTCTTGCGTGGATGCAAGCCCCTTCCAGGCGCGATACTTCTGCCAGAGGGTCTCTGGTGCGGGAAACGCATTGAGCGTGAGTTCGGACTCTCGTTTCTCGCTCTGACCGGTTCTGTCATGAAAGACAAAGGCGTCGCCATTCGATGAGAAGACGAACGGAATATCAAGCGTCGCGGCATACTCCAGACCCTGCTGCATACCGTCACCGACGCTGTGGTTGTTATCCTTGGCTTCAATCAGAGCGATGGGTATGTTCGGCTTGTAGTAGAGAATGTAGTCTGCGAACTTGGCCTTGCCGCGAGTGACGAGTTTACCGCGGACAATGATTCTCCCCTTCGTGAAGTACACTTCCTCGCGAATTTGTGACATCTCATCCCATCCCGCCTGCTTGACGGCGGGCGTGATGAATTTCGTGCAAATGTCGCGTTCGCTCAGGGATTTCTTGTCGAGGTCTGCCACAAGAAAAATCTCGTCCGATGTGGAAGTTTTCTGCGGGAGCTTACCCGTTTCCCTTTAAGAAATCACTTCCCCTCCTTTTATAGACCCAGTCGTAAGTTTCGAATAGAGAATTAACAGTTACAGTTTGGACTGCCTGAATCCCATCACGGAAGGCACAAATGCTGCCCGTCGACCGTGCTCAGGACAGGCGTGCTGAATTGGTTGATGGGCTGGCAGAGGCGTGAAATTGGTCTGACCTGAAGCGTCAGGCGCAGTGGCGCGAGTTGAAGAGAAAACATCGGATCATCGTACAAGCGACGGAAGCTTGAGGGTGAGTGCTTGCGGTGGGTTGGCGGGAGTCTTTGGCGGAAGACCGCCCCAAATGAGGACATCGGGGTCTAGGTCGGCACCGTTTGGCCACACGACTGTTCCGGCTTCCACGCTGACCTGCCGGAGAATCGTTGGATCTGTGCGAACCTCCTCAAACACCGGACCCGTAAGGAGATCGGCAATGTCCCGTTCCACGACAGCACCGTTGCTTAGTGTCAGTCGAAGCGTGAAGCCCTCCCCTGCTACGGCCTCTCGGATCCTCAGCATCGCCATGGTTCCTCTTCTGGAACTAGTCCAGCGGCGCGATGGGAACTGGCGTACGGCCGCTCCTGGCCAACGCCCAGTCTCTTCGTAATTCTTCCCGATGCAACACCGCCCATTCTAGCACCATTGCCAACGCACGACGAGGCAATTCACCACGAACAATCGACAAAGGTATCGATGTCAATCAGAGCTTCGTCTCCACCGTACACCGCATAAAAGTGCGGCGGATCATGATCATTGTAGTACATGCGGATGATAATGCCGAAAAACCGGCATAGTTCAGGCATCGTGTCCTATCTCCCAGCCCAATTAATCGCTGGAAGCTTACCCGTTTCCCTCAAAGAAATCACTTTCCCCCTTTTATAAACCCAGTCGTAAATTTCGAATAGAGAATTGACAGTTACGGTTTGGATTGCCTGAGCTCCATCGCGGAAGGCACAAGTGCTGGCCTTCAACCGTGCTCAGGACAGGCGTGCTGAGTTTTGAATTACTGCGAGGCTCGGAGACAGCATCTGTCAGCTATCACACCGAATCGCGCGATTGAGGAGGAAGGTTGAGAATCACCGCACGAGCGAGGGCACCTTGAGGATGAGCGATGGAGGTGGGCTTATAAGGCCCTTGGGTGAGAGACCACTCCAAATGAGAACGTCCGGACCGCCTTCTTCCCAGATCTACATGGTTCAAGATCCGTCGGCACCTCGTTAGCCTCAATTCAACGGCACCAACGTCACGTGCACCGTGCGATCTCGCGGGCCGTCCAACTCGACCAGTATCACCGATTGCCAAGTACCACGCAGCAACTTGCCACCTGACACCTGCACGGTCAGCGAGGGCCCCAGAATCGACGAGGCCATGTGCGACCAGGCATGCGTCGGATCATGCGCGTGCTGGAACTGAATGCGCGGAATCATCTTCTCAACCACCTGCAGGAGGTCTTGCTCGGTCCCTTCCCCGATTTCGCCGGTCGTCAAGGCCGCTGTCGTATGGGCCACAAAGAGGGCGCAGAGCCCCTCCTGCATCTTCGCCTTACGGATCATCGCCTCCAGCCGATCGGTAAGATCCACCACCTCTTTCGCAGCTGTCGTTCTGATGGTGAGCATTTCAGGCATACGGCAAGTCTCCCTCTCGAAGAAAGCTTATCTTAGGAGGCCGAGACGGCTGTTGCAAGAGCGGGGGCCCGCGCGGTGTCGATTGTCCCGACTCATCTCACGGAGTGATCCCTCATGGATGGAGGAAGCGACGCGGACCTGATCCCAGAATAGGAACTGTTGGCAGGCTGGTGAATGCTTAGGTGGGAATATCTCTTGTGCCGTCGTACGAGGTACGAGATTGGAACGAGAACTTCACAGTGTCGCCGTCTTTGACGATCGAATCCTCCGAGCCGATTTTCTTGTTGATCGTGATGAGCGCTTCGCGGCTCTTGATGTACTGGAGCAAGCCCCCCAGCTGCGCCGGGTTCGCTTCGATCAGTTGCTTCACGGTGGCCTGACCTGTCACGGGGACTTCGATCTCGCTCTCATCGACGACTGCGCGTAACATGTGACCGAATATCTGCACCGATACCATTGCATCCTCAACAAGTCATGCACCGATGCCGATTTCGCGGTGAGAGCGGTGTGCACTATACACCATCGGCAAGACAGACTCAGCTGTTCTCTCGCTCGGCTGCTTGATAGGCGTCTTGAAGAAGTTGCGCGACGTGTTTGACCTGGACGGAGTCACGCAACCCGTTCTTGAGTTGAATCATACAGGCCGGACAACTGGTGGCGACGACGTTCGCGCCGGATCGCGTAATCGCACCGGCCTTCCGATCGAAGATCTTTTGCGCTGTGTCGTAATCTTTGACGATGTAGGTGCCCGCGCCTCCGGCGCACCGGTCGGCATCCTGCATCTCAACAAAATCGACTCCGGGCAGGGACGAGAGGACTTGCCGCGGCTCTTTTGTGACGCCTGCCGCCCTGAGATGACAGGACGAATGGTAGGTGACGCGTTCGGTCGCCCCATGGGCCTTGGCCATCGGCGGACGCGCGGTTGACCGCGCGACGAATTCCGATATGTGTACCACCTTCTTGGCCAATGCTTCGGCCTGCCGCCGGTCCTCTCCATCCTGAAACAGTGTGGGATAATCCTTCAGCATGAGCGTGCATGAGGCACAACCGGTGACGATCGTGTCATAGGCCGCGAACGATTGAAGATTACATCGCGCGCCTTCGCGCGTCAGATCGACATGCCCATAGGTTTGAATCGGCGTTCCCGAACATCGTTGGGGAGGCAGGTCCGGCTCCACCCCGTGTTTCTTCAGCACCTCGATCACGGCGTCCCCTACCCCATCATCGAAATAGTTGGCGGCGCAGCCGTGGAAGTAGGCCACCGTCCGGGTCGATGAGGCGGTCGTTCCACTCGGGATCAGGTGTGCGTACCGCTCACGCAGGTGCCGTTGGGCCAACCTAGGCAGCACGAGATCATGCGGGAGGCGGGCGGTCGGAGCCAGCGCCTTCATGAGCGGGGCTGTGATTCGATCCAGCAACTTTCGTAAAAACGGCCGGTCCCAGATGTGTTGCGTCCTCCCGAGGAAGCGCAAGAACGATTCAAACGCGGCTCCGTGAGCCTGGCGCCGGAAGATCCAACCCGCCAACTGGTTGGGATGCTGCGCGCGTTTCTGCAGAATCAGGTCGGACACATCCACACCGGCGGGACAAATGGTGCGGCACGATTTGCAGTTCAGGCAGGATTCGACCACTCGCTTGGAATCGAGATAGCTATAGTCGCCGGCGGTGACGATCTCGAACCAACCGCGCGCACTCATGTCTTCCGATTGAAACACGTCGTAGACCGGGCAGACGGAGTTGCATTTCGCGCACGTCGCGCAGGATTTCGAGAGTCGCGTGTAGTCGATATGGTCCGTGAAGGAGGCTTCGCTGAGTTTGATACCGGGGTTCAAGACATTGCCCGGATCAAAGGCCTTCTTGACCCGCACAAAGAGGTCGTAGAGTTCGTCGCCGAACATGCGCTTGACGAACTCGGCCCGAACACGCCCGTCGCCATGTTCTCCACAAATCGATCCGCCGAACCGATCCAGCACGGTCGCATGGATCTCGTGGTAGGCCTGCACCATTTTTTCGAAGTCGCCGCGATCATTCACATCCAACAACGGCACGATGTGGGCATTGCCGTTTCCGATATGGCCGAAGACGGCCACAGGAACCTGCTGCCCACCGAAGAACCCCTCCAGGTATCGGATCAGCTCGCTGATGCGCTCAGCCGGGACGACCACATCGTCGACGAAGTTGATCGGTTTCTTCCTCGGATCGAACCGGTACAGAGTCGGATACAACGCCTTCCTCGCTTTCCAGAGCTGCTCACGCCGTTCGGCATCGAACGCGAACGTGGGTTCCGACGCCAGCGTATAGGATCGGCAGATCACACCCAGGGCGTCAGCCCGTTCACGGAGATCGATCTCACCCGAATCGGCGTCCAACTCAAGCAACAGGGTGGCTGCTGCATCGGCAGGAATGCCGTGTTTCTCTCGTCCGATCAAGTTGAGGGTATTGGCATCCATGACCTCCAAGGCACTCGGCTGAAGCGTGAGGATCTGTGGCACGGCGTCACCGACTTCTTCCAGGTGTTGGAAGTGAATGAGCGCGGTCAGTGTAGACGTGGGTTTGTCCACCAAGGTGAGCGTCGCTTCGCTCATGACACCAAGCGTGCCTTCGCTGCCGACAAATAACTTCGGGAGGTCGAAATAGCCTCGCGCCAGTCCATCGGCTACCTCGAAAAGATTGTACCCGCAGCTGTTCTTGCTGACCGCCGGTCGTCTGGCAGCGATGAGGTCGGCATTGGCCTGGGCCAATACGAATACGTCGCGCAATGCCGGCGCGGACGCCAGTAACCGTTCAAGCATCGGATCATCGAGCGCGTAGGATCGGGCTTCGATCCAGGACGAGGAAGTCAGGCACAGCCGAATCCCCTGGATATTGTCTTTCACGGAGCCGTACCGCAACGTGTGCGGACCGGAGGAATTATTGGCGATCATGCCGCCCAGTTTGCACATGTCTCCGCTGGATGGGTCGGGGCCAAACAAGAGCCCGTGCAAGCTAAGCCGCTTGTTCAATTCCGCCAGAACGATACCCGGCTGGACCCGCGCCCATTTTTCCTCCCGATTCACTTCGAGGATTCGATTCATTCGTGACACATCGAGGATGATCCCGGAACCGATGGCGGAACCGGTCAGATTCGTCCCGGCGGCTCGAGGCGTCAGTGGAATGCCTCGTGAGACGGCGTAGCCGACCGTCGCGGCGATATCATCCTCCGACTCGACCAACACGACGGCTTGTGGCGGAACGCGGTAGATGCTGGCGTCCACGGCATAGGCGGTAAGTGTGGGGCCATCGCCCTTCACTTTCTCCGACCCTAGGATGGCGCGAAGATCATTTGCGACTGCATGAGATCTCGTCGGTTGGATCAATGAAGAGGAGGTGGTCATAACACGTCCTGTATCCTAGTTTGTCAGATCCCCTGGCACCCCATGTCGTTGTCCCTGAGCGCCGATTTCTCCTACAATACATCGCACCATGGATCGACTCACCTTATATATCACCCGGCGATTGCCTCAGCCAGTGCTCGATGCCATCCCCCGAAACTATCACGTGCTTCTTGCTCCGGCAGACCACCTCCCTACGGCAGATGAGTTACGTCATGGTTTCAATCAGGCTGACGCGGTCATCTGTACGCTGACTGATCGTATCGATGCATCGTTGCTTTCTCACGCGACGAAGCTGAAAATTATCGCCAACTACGCGGTCGGGTACAATAACATCGATCTGCCTGCCGCCACCCAGCGCGGCATCGTCGTGACCAATACTCCGGACGTCCTGACCGACGCCACCGCCGATCTGACGTGGGCCCTGCTGTTGGCTGTGTCCCGACGAGTGGTGGAGGGAGATACCTGGGTCAGAACCGGCACCTGGCCCGGATGGACACCGACACAAATGCTGGGTGCCGATGTCTCTGGAAAAACCCTGGGCCTAATCGGGATGGGACGGATCGGTCAGGCGGTGGCGCAACGGGCGGCCGGGTTTCGGATGTCGGTCCTGTATGCCAGCCATCGTCTCGTTCCCAGTTCACCTGGAACTACGTGGGTGTGGCTGCCCCTCGATGACGTCCTCGCGCAATCCGATTTTCTTTCGCTCCATGTCCCGCTGACCGAGACCACTCATCATCTCATCGGTCAACGTGAGCTAGCGCTGATGAAGCCGACCGCATATCTCATCAACACGTCTCGAGGTCCGGTCATTGATGAAGCCGCCTTGGTGTCGGCGCTGAAGACAAGAACCATCGCGGGCGCTGCGCTGGATGTCTACGAACAGGAACCGCTGGTCTCCGCCGGTCTGACTTCCTTGCCGAATATGGTCCTTCTTCCTCATCTAGGATCAGCCACCCTGGAGACTCGCGTTCGTATGGGACTCATCTGTCTCGACAATATTACCGCCCTGTTGGAGAATCGAACGGCGCCGAATCGAGTCAACTAAGGCGTGATCGGGGAATGATGCCGGACTTTACGAGGCGTACCGAAAACCGAGGTCTCCCCTCCCGTGTTTTCCCTTCAGAAGCTCCAATCGCTGCGGGACATCGTGGAAAGAAGGAATCGACTGAAATGCCCGAGCAGCCTTTTCCCACTGTTCCTCCGCTTCATAGAGGAGACCCAATTCATAATGAATGGCTTGGCCCTTGGCCCCCTCACACCGTGGATCTGCCAAGACCGTCTCCAACCCGCGAATGGCGAGAGCGATGTGATGTTCTTCCTTGAGACAGACCGCCGTCATCAGTGCTGAATCGAGATAGAACGAATCACTGCTCATCGACACCTGGAATTCTTCCTTCGCCTCTTCGTACAGTCCCATGTTCTTGTAGGCCACACCTAACGCGTAGTGCGCTTCGTAGTCCGGGGGAGGCTCCACGGACTCCTTTGCCACCGCCTCGAGAGCCGCGGATGACATGTCCGGAGTCCCCGAGTGGACTGAGGGTGAGACGACGGCAGATTGTGCCGAATCTGGGACTGGTGGGAACAGCGTCGCCGTCTGGGGAGCAGGTGCCGGCCGTGCCGATGCGGGTTGAGCCGCCTTTGGATAAGTGTCCACTACGTGGGTCGCCTTTGCTGCTTGCAACCCGAGATCCTTGGTAAAGGGATTCACGTCGTCCGGTTCCGCCCCCGCAAGTGAAAACCTCTCAACTTCCTCACTTACCTCAGGTAGACCGCTCGGACATCCTTGTTCCAATCCACTCTCCTGAGGCTCATCCCTCACATCCAAGACAGACCTGCTGTTCAGTACAGTGTCCGGCGAGGAAGCAGTCTGGGCGGCCCCATCCTGCTCTACCGCAGCACCTCCGTGTATCCTCGCCGCCAACCGATTCACGAATGTCTCATCGTTGGACAGGGCTCTCACCTTTTCAAAGAGTTCTTCGTGGAGGCTTTCCATTCCAGGCTCAGGATGTTCCAAGAGCAGTTCGACCGCTTTGGCATAGTGAAACGCCGCGCCAGAGTGATCTCCCTTTTCCTCGAACAACTCGCCGTTGAGCTCCAGTAAAGGCACTGAGTTCGGCTCTGCAGACAGAAACTCCTGAATCAACGATTCGGCCAGCATGAGATCATGTGCACGTAGCGCCGCACTTGCCAAGAAGCGATATTCCCCCAATGCGACTTGTACGTCGCCTCGTTGCAAATGCAACCGAGCCAGGAGCTGACAGACTTGCGGATTACCTGGTTCCCGCGTGAGTATCTGGTTTAAGATCGCCTCCGCGCCCTCATATTGCTTCTCTTCGATACGTCGCGTCGCTTCGGCCAAAAGGTCAAGCGGTTCGGACGGTTTTTGCCTGATTGTTGGAGAACTTGGTTTGAGCGCCTTAACCGCTCCGGTTCCACCTTTCTGTAAGCTCTCTACGAACTGTGCCGCTTCACTGTTCGCGGGATCGATCCGAAGAACGGCAAGGTAGGCATCCTTCGCCTCATCGTACCGCCCTTGCGCCGACCTCTCGCGGCCCAGCTGGAGATACACCTTGGTCGCCTCATCCTGCTGGTTTTCCTGGACGCAGAGCTCGGCGACGCGCTGTTGCGCGTTGAGATTCGAAGGATCCTGAGTGACGATTTTCTTGTAGATTTCGAGCGCGTCTTTCCCTCGACGCTCCTTCAAGTAGTACTTCCCCAGCGTGAGATAGTCTTGAACCGCGCTGCTCGTGAGTCCTCGTTCGACATTCAGATCACCGAGGTGACGATACACTTCATAGCGTGTGGGATCACATTTGAGGACTTTCTTGAACGCGGCGATCGCTTTGAGTGTGGCACCTTCCGCTCGAAATGCCGATGCCGCCTGAAGAAAGGCCGTAGCGGCTTCTCCTGGAGCGTTCCGCTTGAGGTGTAAATCCCCTATAGAATTATGAATGCTGCCGTCGCCGGGTATTTCCGTGGCCAGCTTCTTCCATTCGGCGATGGCCGATTCGAACTGTCCACGGGAAGCAAGGAGTTGGGCCTGCTGAAGAATGCGACTTCGATCCGGTGGCACAATCATTCCTCCAGAACAGTCAAACGCTAACAGTCTCAATGAGTTTTGTCTAGGAAATGGGAGAATCAGGCGGAGGGCTGGCCCAGCAGAAGAGGCCGTCCCCCTGTTCGGAGGACCGGCTCTTCCGCCAAACACTAAGGAGGAACGTCTTCTTTAGGATGCAGCGATCGCCGACTTGAGAACGTTAGCCGCTTGAGGCCCCTTGGCTCCTTGCACAATATCAAACTCCACGTTTTCACCCTCTTTGAGAGTCTTGAAGCCGTCCCCCTGTAACGCGGAGTAATGAACGAACACGTCCTCTCCGCTATCGAGGCGGATAAACCCAAACCCCTTTCGATCGTTGAACCACTTGACCGTTCCTTTTGTTTTCACAGAACTCCTCCTTTTGTCAACAACTACAATCACTTAACGCAGCTCTCTCGCTTAAGTCACATGGCCTCGCACTATGCAGAATGAAAATGGACCGGACAAGAATTCGGTTGGTCGAGGGGACGGGCACCTGCAGGAGTGATACATCGCTCACGGAACCCATCATTTCAGAGGAAAGTCGCGCAGCATGTAACACAGGGCTGATATTCTGTCAAGCGAATCTTCGCTGAGCGGAATTTCTCCTGTATTTACAAGGGACAAGGACTTCCCTATAGTGTGCAACATTTCCTCGATCCAGAGATCTTGTGATCCTACGAACCCTCCTCGACCGCTACATTTTCACGGAACTTCTTTCTCCATTCGGCCTCAGCCTTGGGGCGCTCTGTTTCGTGATGTTAACGAGAGAGCTCCTCCGCCTTGTCGAGTTGCTCGTCTCGAAAGGGGTGGGATTCTGGGCGGTCCTGAAAGTGATTGCCATGCTGCTCCCCTCCGGTCTCGTGCTCACGTTGCCCATCGCCGGCCTCATCGCTTCCATTACGGCGTTCGGCCGATTATCGTTCGATAAAGAACTCGTTGCCATGCGAGCAGCCGGACTCAGCCTGCTGCGCCTCTCACAGCCGGTGCTTCTTTTTTCTGTGTTCGTCTGTACGCTGACACTGGTGTTGTCCCAATGGGGACAACCATGGAGCTCGCTGAACTTGAAGAAAGTCGCCCTCAATCTGCTCAAAGACCAACTCGTCTTGGCCTTGGAGCAAGGCACGTTCAATGAGCCGATTCCACGGATGATGATCTATGTCCCGGAGAGCGAGCCAGGTCAGCCTCATGATGGCATCTTCATCTCCGACGAACGCCTGCCCAATGAGCCACGAATTATCGTGGCGCAGCAATACCACGTATTTATGGACCCTGAGCACGATCACGTCGCGCTACGATTGATCAACGGCACGATTCACAGCCGACCTCGGGAAGACGACCAGTACCGGGAGATTGCGTTTGCCAAGTATGACATCAAGATCAATCTGAACCTGAGCAGCTACGCGGCCACAGAGGAACGTCCGTCCTATGATCAAATCATGGCACGCTTGGCTGAAACCGATGGCAAAGATGCCGGCGCTCTTCGGCGCCTGATGGAATATTACAAAGATCTGGCATTCCCGACCGCTTCCCTCGTATTCTGCTTACTCGGAGTGCCGGTCGGCATTGTGTCCAAGCGGTCCGGTCGTGTCGGTGGATTTGCCGTCGGCGTGGGGATCATCATTGCCTTCTATGTGCTCAATGTCGGCTGCGATTTCTTGGTGACCGCTCTTGTCCTTCATCCATTCCTCGGTGCCTGGCTGCCGAACATCATATTTGCGGCAATTACGGTGGTCATGTTCGCGCGGATGAGCAGACAATAACGTCATGACGATTTTGTTTCGCTATATCCTTCGCGAATTCTCGAAAATCTTCGGCATGTGCTTTGCCGGATTGGTCACCATCTACCTGGTGATCGATTTCTTTGAGAAGGTCCGTCGCTTTCTTCGATATGAATCCGGCATTCTTCCCATCCTGGCGTACTTCGTCTTGAAAGTTCCTTCCATTTCGTTTCAAGTGGCTCCGTTCGCCATACTGGTTTCAACTCTGTTGACCCTCGGCCTCCTCGCGCGCAGCAACGAAATCACCGCCATGCGCAGCTGTGGAATCAGTTTGCTGTGGATGTCATCCCCCTTTCTTCTCTTCGCCAGCGCCGTCTCACTGGTTCTCCTCACCTTCAGTTCGACCATTATCCCGCTTGCTTCGGAGAAGGCCGAAGAAGTTCGAGTGATCCACATCGAACAAAAACCGGCTCCCGTCACCATCCAGGCCGTCCAGCCTTGGGCTCGCATCAGCGCCAATGCCCTCATGAAAATCGGTGAAATCGACACCACCGGCACGACCGTGCGAGGAGTGCGCATTTTTTATTTCCGCTCCCCCTTTCAACTCGAACACCTGACCGAAGCGGAAGAAGCCCGGTATACTCCTGACGGTTGGATGTTGTTGAATGGCCATCATCGCCGGTTTTTTGATGGCGACGCAGCCGAGCGCGTCCAATTCACCGAGCAGCTGATCAAGATCCCGCTTATTCCGGACGACTTCTCCAGTTCGCTCATCGGAAACTCGGAAACCATGACGTTTCGAGAGATACGCAATTATCTGAAGCGTTTCCGGCATGAAGGCTTTTCCTTTACCCGCTTGCTGACCGACTACTATGGCCGTGTGGCATTTCCACTGGTCACTGTCGTGATGGTGATCGTAGGCATCGCCTTGAGCCTTCGGCGGAGTGGAACGCGTGGAGGCAGCATGGCGGTGGGCATTGGACAGGCATTCATCGTGGGGTTTTGCTACTGGACGACCCACTCCATCGCGATTGCATTGGGGCGAGGGGGAGCGTTGGCACCCATGCTGGCCGGCTGGATGGCAAACGCGGTCTTCTTGAGCTTTGGACTCTACCTGTTGCTCAAAGTTCGCCATTGAACTATGGTTTCCTAGTTGACTCAGTTCTGGTCTTCCGGTAAGAAAGGCGCCGGAGATGCCCATTGAAGGAGGGATACGTATGGCCTCGCGCGTAGTGATCACTGGTCTCGGAGTGGTGTCTCCTATTGGAATCGGCGTCAGTGAATTTTGGAAATCGGCTCTTGCCGGTCGATCGGGAATTACGACGATCCCGTCACTTGGGTGGTTTCCCATGTCCGGGTATCGCTCACAGGTGGCCGGCCAGGTCCACAACTTTGCACCGGAGCAATATCTGTCGCCCACACAAGCCAGTCGCGTGGATCGCTACGCGCAGTTTTCCTTGGTTGCCACGAAGGAAGCGCTCACTGATGCCGGTCTGAACATGGCAAAAGAAGCTCCTCATCGTGTGGGTGTGATCGTTGGAGCAGGAATGGGTGGCATGGTGATGGGGGAACGAGAAATCACCCAACTCTTTGAGACCCAGCGACCTCATCGCGTGCACCCGAATTTCATTCCGACAATTACGCTGAACTCCGCCTCCGGTATTGTCGCCATGGCCCACGGCGCAAAGGGACCGAATCTCACCATCTCGACGGCATGCTCTTCCAGCGCCCATGCACTCGGCCAGGCCTTACACTGCATTCGCACCGGTCAAGCCGATGTGGTCATCGCGGTCGGAGCCGATGCAAGCATCACTCCATTGGTCTTTGCCGGCTTTTGCTCCTTACGTGCGCTCTCGAGTGAATTCAACAATGCTCCGGAGCGAGCGTCACGGCCCTTTGATCGACGCCGCGACGGATTCGTGATGGGAGAAGGTGCTGCCGCTTTGATCGTAGAGTCATGGGCGCATGCCAAGAAGCGGAAGGCGAGAGTCTATGCTGAACTGGCTGGATACGCGGCGACCAGCGAAGCCTACCATATGGTCATCCCTCAGGAAGATGGCCAGGAAATTTGCACGACGATGAAAATCGGTCTGAAGTCGGCCGGCATCGGCCAGGATCAGGTGGACTATATCAATGCGCACGCGACCTCCACCACGATCGGCGACGCCGTCGAGACCAAGGCCATCAAGACGCTGTTTAAGAGTCGAGCGGATAAAATTGCGATCAATGCCACGAAGTCGCTCGTCGGCCACACATTAGGCGCGGCTGGAGCGATCGGCGCAGTGGCAACGACCCTCTCCATTCACACCGGGCAGATCCACCCAACCGCCAACTACGAGGAGCCGGACCCGGACTGCCGATTGAGCGGGATCCGGCGAGCTGTCCAGGAGCGAAAGATCCGCTATGCCCTCTTGAACGCATTCGGATTCGGCAGCAACAATGCCACAGTCGTCTTTAAGAAATTTGTCGCCTAGAGAAATGATCGAATGATAATGAGGCCCCTCCACCCAATTCAGCTGCGAAGAGCCTCATCCCACTGAAGGAGCACCCATAATGACTGAACGGATCGATCCCCAGGTCACTGAAAAAATTGTCCATGCGCTGGCCAGCTATCTCAAACGAGACCCTGCCTCAATTACCGAGGCCCATCATCTGCGTGATGATCTGGGGCTCGATTCGGTAGCCGTCATTGAACTGCTCTTCGAGATTGAAGAGCGATTTAAACTTCAGATTCCAGACCAGGACCTTCCAGGACTGAGTACGGTAGGCTCGGTGGCCGCGTATGTTCAGCGACGTCTCGCCGAATCTCCCGATATCTCCAAGCCTGAATCACCCAAGCCGACGACAGCCTCCACCAAGTCAGGATCAAAAAAGTCCGCTCCATCCAGGTCGACATCGGCGAAATCCTCTTCGACAAAAAAACCGGCTTCCACAAAATCAGCATCCACAAAGCGTACATCCGTCTCCGCCAAGAAGCCTAAATCCATGCCTTCTACCGCTTCGAAAACAAAGAAAAAGGTCGCAACCCGATGAGCACACCTCAACGACCTACCCCTATCACACTGGCTCAGATCCATCAGGTTGTCGGCGGTACGATCCATGGCGACGACCAGACGCAGATCGTCAGCCTCACAAGCCTGGGGCAGGCTGCCCCACAGGCTCTCTCGTTTGTGACGAACGAGAAAATGGCTAAGGCAGCAGCCAATCTTGCGGTCGCGGCGCTGCTGGTTCATCGATACCAGCCGGATCTTGCGGTCCCGCAAATCGTCGTTGACAATCCAATGCTGGCCTTCGCGCACATCGCGCAGAAATTTTTCGTTCCTACTCCGGCTCCCCGCGGCATTGCCGAACAGGTAACACAAGGTTCCGATGTACGGGTGGGAGCCGATCCGTCCATCTGGCCTTTCGTCACGCTCGGCAATCGGGTGAAGATCGG
Organism: Nitrospira sp.; assembly: GCA_019636815.1. Taxonomy (GTDB): domain Bacteria; phylum Nitrospirota; class Nitrospiria; order Nitrospirales; family Nitrospiraceae; genus Nitrospira_D. The sequence goes on along the minus strand of JAHBWT010000026.1, from coordinate 7,652 downwards.
CGATCGGGTCACGCTCTACCCGGGAGTCTTCTTGGGATCCGATGTCACGATCGGAGACGATTGCACCTTATATCCCAACGTGGTGGTTCGTGAGGGCTGTTCACTCGGCGCACGAGTGATCGTCCACAGTGGAACCGTCATCGGAGCCGATGGGTTCGGGTATGTCCAGCATCAAGGCCGTCATCACAAAATTCCTCAACTCGGAGGCGTCACCATCGAGGACGACGTTGAGCTGGGAGCCAACGTCACGATCGACCGAGCCACATTCGGACGGACGTTGGTCAAGCAAGGCACGAAGGTGGACAATCTGGTTCAAATCGCCCACAACGTGACCGTGGGAGAGCACTGCATTCTTGTCGCACAGGTCGGTATTGCCGGCAGCACGACGATCGGCCGTCATGTGATGATCGGTGGCCAAGCCGGTCTTTCCGATCATCTGACCATCGGTGATCAAGTGCTGATTGCGGCGAAGGCCGGGGTCAATCGCAGCATCGAATCCAATCAGATTGTCGGAGGGATTCCTGCGATGCCGCGTGAAAAAGCGTTCAAAATACAGGGAGTCATTTTTCAGCTGCCTGAGTTGAAGCAGCTCGTGCGGGATTTGGAAGCGCGTGTAATGACGCTCGAAGCGCGTCTGCAAAAGATCCCTGAACGACCGTCTCGACCGCGGGGGACTCGCCCGAAAAAGAGATAAGATCTCTCATGCCTTCACTTTTGGGACCGTGATCACCTTCCGCCATAATATCAGTCGTGCCCAATAATACCCGGCCCAGGGCAGAAAAAGCGCAGGAACGATGTGAACGTGTCCGTAGGCGACTGCGGCAATGGCGCTCCCCACCAGAAGGGTGATGCCTGCGATATAGGCGAACGGAACCACCTGCCGACCGGGATGGTCAAAATCCGCGGGTTCCGATTTCTTCTTCAGCCTCCCTTTCATTCTCTCCAAACGGTGTTTCATTCGTGCCGCCCAAACCTCCGGGAATTCACGGAACAGATATCGCTGGTACAGCGTATGCCCAGCTCCCAATCCGATACCTGACAGAAATAACCCGGAACTCTGATAAAACGTATCCCACGTATAGGTGTCGGTCGCAAACCACTGATAGCCTAATCCTCCGACTCCACCGATCAAACAAATCAGGCCGAGAAAACCGGACGGCATGAGTATGTGCACCTTCACATACTCCAGAGCCTGTTGCGTCGTGTGCTGTGGCTGATGAACGTTAATAAGTTTCGGCACGATGCTCCCTTCTTCACATCTCAAAATAGCAATTGGGTCGTCGCGTATTATAGCGACCTCTTTCGCTCCAGCAAAGTGGAGAACCATGACCTTTGAGCGTTGGCTCCGTGACCACGAGCGCACGGTACGCAGCGGTCTGACCGCCGTCAAGGCGGGAGCGTGAGCCCTATTCTCCGGCTAGGCAGGTGTGAGCGCCAGAACTGTGCTACGCGCCAAGACCAAGAGGCCTTGCTGAACTGCTGCAGTGAGGCGTAAGCGCGTTCGCCGGGCATGATGAAGCTCCCCGCAGCAAGCTGCGGGGAGCTTCATCATCTGCACAATCCGTCTCGGTGCCATTTTCGGATACGCACTGCAGAGCAGATGGATGTGATTCTTGTCCATTCCAATCGCTTCCATCTCGATGGGAAACCGATCCGCAACCTCCGCCGCCGTCTCCTGTATAATCGCCGTCATCTCCTCATCCAGCAGTGCCTTGCGGTATTTCTCCAGATCCTCTCGCCCACACACGATGATGACATCATCCGCATATCGGATCAGAAACGCTTGGCCTTTCAGCCGTGGTGTGACCACGTCCTCAAACCGCACGTCCAGCACCTCATGCAAATAGATGTTCGCCAGCAGCGGCGAGAGCACGTCATCCTGGGGTGTGCCCACCTCGGGGTGGGTCACCTGTCCTCTGTCGAACACATCCGCCTTCAACATGCAGAATTCTGAATGAACAACCAGCGCATTCATCGAGGCATCTGGGTCAATTCAACCAGTCGTTTTTTCACGTCGGATAGGCGTGTCCCTTCCTCCGATAAAAAATTGTATGAACTCTGTAGTAAATGTTCCGCCACAAGCAATCCCGCCAAACGATTACCCGTCACATTCGGGTGAGAATCATGAGGCCAATACAAGTCGTTATGACTACCCCAATTTAGCCTTCCTGGGAGACGCACATGACGCTGGAATTCGGGCAGTAGGTCCAAGAATGCGATATGTTCTTGTTGAAAGAACTCGGTCAGCCGTTGATTAGGATACTCCCACTGTAAATCGCGCTCCTGAGGTCGTAAGTATTTATCAACTTGAACATTACTAGGAAACATGACTACCAGCATGGTAGCTCCTTCCGCTTCCACCGCCGATCTCAAGTGCCGCAGGTTTGCGAAATGTTCTTTCCATGCTTGCTCCAGCCAAGGTGCCTCAGCTGTGGGTTGAAAAATTGCCAGCTCAGGGGACAGAGGCAGCGGTGACGGTGGCTCTACCAATCCGAGTCGGGCAGCCATCCGTCGTAGAGATCCCGAACCTCGGAATTGTCGGAAAAGATCGTACAGGACCGAATGATACGAAAAAAAATCCTTCGTCCTGTTGGTGAAGCCGGAGGGTTTCTGTTCACCGGCAACCTTCCGTTCTAAGAATTTACGATGCCGTTCTTGTTGTTCGTCCTCAGATAGGAATTTGCGGCCGCCGCGCTTTACATCTACCAGCTCAACCATCCTAGCAGGGCGTCCGTCGACCACCGTTATCTGTGGATACAGGTAGTCATCTAGGAGATCATTCCCCACAAAATACCCGACAATAACCAAACGCGGTCTTCCTGCCCGCGCAACGACGGCCTCCAGCTTGCCCCGCTCCTGGCGCGTCCCATATCCCCAGACTCCGCACTTTAGCACCCTCATACCGACGAACTGCTCGAGTACTGCCCCCAGGTCTGTTCAAGCGGAGCATATCCCCAGGTGAAGCTGTCTCCAATCAGTAACACATAATCACCTTCTTGATCGAAGGATTGATCCCGACAACCTAAATTGTTGGATGAGATCATGAACGGCGCCCCGTGGATGCGGATATAGTCCGAAAAATTGAAGGGCGCGTCAAAAAAATTATCGGCGATATCATAACCGTTCAATGGATCGGCCTTGAAGTAGAACTGTGGAATGAGAATGTGACGGTCAGGAATTTTGACCTGAGTCGTATAGCCAGCCAATCGTAAAATCAGTTCACTCAACAGAACTCCGGCAATCACGCTTGTGGTCACGAGACCTACCAACAGGCATGCTCGAACGGGACGGCTCATTCTCGTAGGCTTCCGTACTATGGCCATACACACGACATCAGTGGTGTTCGGAGGTTCTTATCCGCAACGATCATAATACTTGGGGTTGTCGTAGATACCCTCAGAGTTTAGCCCATTTGCGAAGCTGAGCAAGTTGCTGGTTGGGGGAACCATAATTAAACCGGAACTCACACTCTTTCAGGAACAGGAAGAAGTGTTTGCGCGGGATGCCATTGTATTTGCGGAGTACCCGCTTGGATTGATTCCAAAAGGTTTCAATCCCATTGATGTGATGGTCGCGCCGACTGACAAAAGTTTTGCTGTGGTTGACCCGGCGATGCTTGAAGCCCGCAATGTCGAGAATGTTGTCGCTGGGCACGCGGTCGGTAGAGACGACGGAATCCGCTAACACCTTCGTCGGTAAGGCTGTCAGCAAGGTGTTGCTGCTGGCGTCAGCAATGGGAAGCGCGTATACCTTGCCGCCACGTTTCAGAATGCCGAACACGCACACTTTACCAGCCGCCCCGCGGCCGCGCTTCCCTTTACGGACACCACCGAAATAGCTTTCGTCGCATTCAAACACACCAAGCTCCGGCTCACTCTCAGCCATCTTGCTAGCAATCAGCCATCTAAGTTTGTGATAAAAGAGGGCTGCCGTATTTGCCTGCACACCGAGCAAATCGGCGGCGGCTCGCGCCGTCGTCTCGAGTACAAAGCACTCGCACAACCTCAAACTGCATTTTCTTGCTTAATCGACAACGCCTTCGCGACATCCCGCCATCCTAAATAACTTCCGTTATCTACGACAGCCCCTATGCTTTTGATGTCATCAATGACCTGATGAGCAAGGACGAATTCTTCGACCGGCAGTCCCGCCGGACCTGGCCGGTGCAAGGCTTAATCACGCCGAGCTGGATACGCTCAATTCGGAGACAGATCCTCACAAATCGGTCATATACTGGTCAAAAACGGAGCCTCTGTTCGGCACCCCCAAGGCCAGCCCGATCCTGCTATGACCTCTTGCAGCACCCGACGGATTCATTTCGACGAAACCGAAAGTGGTATTGTTTTCCGTGGCACTCCCGGACAGGATCGTATCCCTGGGCAGCCCAGCACCGTACAGGAAGGCGCCATTTGCGAACAAGTCCGATCCGCGTCAAAAAATCACCGACCTGCAGGCCGGCCCCCTGTCCCTGACCGTCCACTGCGAGGCCATGACCGATGAGTTCAGTATCCGGACCGGATTGTTTTCGCCGTCCTATATTCGGGGGGCGCCAAGAACCGTACCGCTTTGACGTTCACGAGAAACGGAGCCGGAGTCTCTTGGGAAAAACACCCTCCGCACCGGACCCTCCCACGTGTCCCTGATCAAACTCACCGGATCGAAAACCGATGATTCGGGATGTGGCGCGCGAGGAACGCGTGTCGAACCGTCCCTGACGCACCCTTTGCGTTGCAAGACGAGCTTCCCCTATCAGGATCGAAACTGTGCCGCAAGCTCATCCGGTTTAAAAACCCCGCGCTCGGTGATAATGCCGGTAATGAGTTCGGCCGGTGTCACGTCAAAGGCCGGGTTATAGACCGCCACATCTTTGGGGGCGACCGGATGGCTGCCGTGGATGGTTGTCACTTCTAAGGCATTTCGCTGCTCGATCGGAATCTCGTCTCCCGATTTTGTTTTGAGGTCGATGGTGGAATAGGGAGCCGCGACATAGAAGGGAATATTGTGAGCCCTCGCTAAGACCGCCACGGAATAGGTGCCGATCTTATTGGCCACATCTCCGTTTGCGGCAATTCGATCCGCTCCGACGACGCAGAGGTGAATTCTCCCCTGTCTCATGAGCGAACCGGCCATGTTGTCCGTTATGAGTGTGACTGGTATCTTGTCCTGCATGAGCTCCCATGCAGTGAGGCGAGAACCTTGAAGAACAGGGCGAGTTTCATCGGCAATGACGTTGATTTTCTTGCCTTGTTCCCATGCAGCACGGATGACTCCGAGTGCGGTTCCATAGCCTGCCGTCGCGAGTGAACCGGCATTGCAATGAGTTAAAACCGTCTCCCCGTCATGGATCAATTCTGCGCCATGCCGCCCCATGGTTTTACAGAGCGCGATGTCTTCTTCGAGTATTACTTGAGATTCGTCGATGAGCGCATTTTTTATGAATGGGATCGGATAATCCCGCAGTGATTCGAGTTTCTGTCTCATCCGTTCAATCGCCCAGAAGAGATTCACAGCGGTCGGCCTGGTCGCCGCCAGCTCATCACAGATTTTGAGTACTGCTCGCGAAAAGGTCGGATAGTCACTCGCGTCGATTTTTTCTGCCCCCAACGCGACCCCCATCGCTGCCGTGACTCCGATCGCCGGGGCCCCTCGAACCTTCAACGTACGAATCGCATCCGCCACAGTCTGATAGTCGCGGCAATCAAGGAACTCTATCGATCCGGGAAGTTTGCTTTGGTCGAGCAAACGGACCGCGCCGTTTTTCCATTCCACCGTGGGAACCATGGAGAGATCTTCTAGCGGGAACGGAGGAAGAGTGCAAGTCTTTATCGAGAGCGACCGCTGAACGAGACGAAGAGCCGGTGCCAGTTGTCGTGTTCACATTGCCATGGGCAGTTGAGCAGATCGACGGGTTCCATCACGAGATCACGCATACGTTCTACGGTGAACGCAGAGGTGGAGAGTCGTCCAGTGACCAAAACTGCTCCGTCAAGGTCAGTACGATAGACTGCGGTTTCTTGATCCTTATACGCTTGAAGCACTGACTGCCCGGGATGCCCATATGGGTTACCGGCCCCGACCGAGATGATTGCATACTGTGGGTTGAGTTGGCGGATCCACTCCCGATCCAGGGAACTGCGTGCTCCATGATGGGGCACCTTCAATACTGTCACGGGACGGCGGCCGTCTATCGTCAACCGACTCAATCCACCGGCTTCAATGTCGGCAGCGAACAAGATCGAGTGAGCACCGCATTGAAGCCTTGACACGATGGAATGGTTATTCAACGAGGTTCCGCTTTGGAGCTGGACTTCATCACGCCCCGGGGACTGTTCGGGCGGGTTGAGAATCGTCAACTGACAGGGGCCGGAATGCAGCAGGTCTTGGCCGATGGTTGCAACGTGTTCTTCGATTCCACGAAAGTGAAGCACGGATTGAAGGTCGCGGGCGAATTGCTCGGGCCGAGCGATGCCTCCGCCCCAAAACTGTCCGACGGGCATGTGACGGAGAATCCAAATCAGTCCGCCGACGTGATCCAGTTGCTGATGTGTCCCAATGACAAGATCGACACGGCGGATCCCTCGATTCCACAGAAACGGCGCGACCACCCTTCTGCCTATATCAAACCGTTTGTGGCGCGTTCCGCCGTCGATCAGTACGGTCCTGCCATCGGGTAGTTCGATGACGGCGCTATCTCCTTGTCCGACATCGAGAAACGTGACGCGCCACCGGTCACCGCCTCCGGGCAAGCCTGGAGCGACTAACCACCACGCGAGCAGCACCATCATCATGCCGGCACCCGTGATTTGAAAACGACGCGGCACCCCATGGATGCCGGAGAGCAGGACGCCCGAATAAAATAGTATCATCATAAGAATTGATGGTGCCGCGACATACCACTCTCCACCGGGAATGCTGGCGCACCACCGAAGCCCTGATACCATCCAGTAAAACAAATGCTCCAGGACTTCTCCCATTATCAAGGAGTCTCCGCCCGTCAGGATTGTCCATAGCGCAGCCAGCAACCCCAGCGGCACCAATACAATACCGGTAAAAGGGACAGCCACGAGGTTCGTAATCACCCCCATCCATGGAACTTGATTGAAATAGAAGGCGACCAAGGGAAGGGTCGCCAATGTCACAGCTCCACTCATCAAGAGGGCATTGAGGACATGGGCTATGATGCGGTGGTGGAGACGCCGACGGAGATCCGCGTTGCTATCGCGCTCGGCCCTTGTTTGAGACAGCAGACTGATGATGGCGAGCACGAATAGAAAAGAGAGCTGAAACGAAATATCAAAGATCGCTCGAGGATCGTGCAACACGATGATGAGAAGAGCCGCCGCCATTGCGTGCCCAAGATAGCGTTCGTGCCCGATCCAGACAGCCGCCATTCCTAAGGTAATCATGACAAGCGAGCGTATCGTCGCTATTTCGGCCCCTGCCAACAGTGCGTACAGTGCGACAGCCGGCCAGGTGAAGAGAATGGCAATTTGCGAAGGGGTGATGCGCCGTGACACGGTCAGCAAGAATGAAGCGGGAAGCCATAGGACGACTCGTTTCACCACCCCAAAAAACACCACCGCGACCAGGCCGAGATGTGAGCCGGAGATCGAGAGCAGATGAACGGTGCCTGTGATCATGAACCATTCTTG
>JAHBWT010000025.1 GCA_019636815.1 Nitrospira sp. | reverse complement strand
AAGGATCACGAGGTCATAGCGTCGCCCGGCCTTCACCAGTTTTCGCATTTCTTCAAATGCATCGGCTTGGCGATAGGTACAGCGGCTCTCCACTTTGTTCATGGCAGCGTGCTTCTGCGCAAGCGTCAATGTGTCCTGGCTGACATCCACGCCTTCCACTGATACCGCTCCAGCCAAGGCCGCGTGAATCCCAAACGCGCCGGTATGACAAAACACCTCCAGGACCTCAGCTCCCGCCGCCAGCCTGGCCGCAGCCAGACGATTCTCCCGTTGATCGCAGAACCAGCCGGTTTTCTGGCCCTTCTCCACGTCGACAATAAATTTCGCGGGTCCTTCCTGAATCTCCACTTGCGTCGCCCCACTGCCACGGAGAAATCCTCGTTCGAGCGGCAGGTCTTCGAGCTGTCTGATTTTGGCATCATTCCGAAGATAGATGCCCCTGACGTTCAACTCTTTTATCAGTAGGTCGGCCAAGAGCTCTTTTCTTCGATCCATCCCAACGGACAGGGTCTGCATAGCCAGCAACTGATCGTACCGATCGATGATCAACCCTGGCAATCGATCGCCTTCTCCAAAGACCAGGCGATACGCATTGGACTGAGCGACGACTCGCTGCCGCAAGCGGACGGCCTGCTGAATTCTCCCCTGCCAGAAAGTCTCATCGATCGGTTCGTCCTGGAACGTCAGCAGGCGGACTCTGATTTTCGAGGCAGGGCTATAGAGCCCGCGACCATAGAATCGGCCATCGCGGGTGAGAACATCGATCACATCGCCGGCCTCTGCCGGACCAACCACCGGCTCTAGATGCCCGGCATAGAGCCAGAGGTGCCGACTCAACGGACTCCGTGATGCGGTGAGGCGAACCTTCGCGGTAGGCGTCATAGCTGTTCCCATGCCATGTTGTACATGACTCTATGAGTGAGCGGTCAAGTGCCTGATGAAGAAAACCATGCACCGTCCGGTTGTTCTTGACGAACTGCTGTCAGTATGTTTTCCTGATCTCTAATTCCTTCAACCGATTATTTAAAGTAGACCCATGAGTGATAACGATACGATCGGATCAGCCGTGTTAGATCGCTTGCACCGTCTCGGCGTTCGACACATTTTCGGCATCCCAGGCGACTACGTCCTTTCTCTGTATCAGCTGATTGAGGCGTCGCCGATCAAACACATCGGAACCACGAGAGAAGACTGCGCCGGGTTTGCCGCAGACGCCTATGCCAGGATCAACGGCATCGGAGCTGTCTGTGTCACCTATTGCGTGGGTGGGCTCAATACCGTCAACGCCATCGCCTGCGCCTATGCCGAACGGTCGCCGGTCGTCCTGCTGACCGGTTCACCGGGCCTTTCGGAACGAACTCGCACGCCTTACTTACACCATATGGTCCGAGATTTCGCCACCCAACGGGAGGTCTTCGAGCGGATGACGGTGGCGGCAGTGACACTGGACGATCCCTTGACCGCGGAGCGGGAGATGGATCGCGCCTTTGCCGCTCTCCTGCGCTACCGCCGCCCTATTTATATTGAAATCCCAAGAGACATGGTCCACTGTCCGTTGACAGGCGGTAGTAAACCGATTTGCATCGAAGACACGCCGAGCGATCCGGCCGCTCTGGAGGAAGCGATCAGCGAAGTGCGCATCATGCTGGCCTCGGCGAAACGACCGGCCATGCTCGTCGGTGCCGAGGTCGGTCGCTTTGGACTGCAGGACGACCTGGCTCGCCTGGTCGAGCGCCTCAACATTCCCATCGCCTCAACCTTGCTCGGTAAATCGATCATTCGGGAAGATCATCCGCTCTATGTGGGCGTATACGGCGGACTGATCGGCCGTGAAGAAGTGCAACAGTTCATCAATGACTCTGACTGTCTGCTGATCTTGGGATCCATCTTATCCGACGTGGAAGACCTGGATGCCCGATCGCCCTTGCTGTCGGAAGGCCGAACCATCCATGCCACGGCCGATCGTGTCGCCATCAAGCATCATCGATATGAATCCATCAAGTTCCAGGATTTTGTCCAAGGCCTCGTGCAATCTCCGCTTCCCTCGTTTTCTCATGCTCCGCGCTCGCTTCCGACTCGTGCCGTCACACCCTCGTCAGTTCCTAACTTAGATGCGCCAGTCACACTAGAAGGGCTGTTCCGTCATCTGGATACGGTGCTCACCGAAAAGACCGTTGTGATTGCCGACGTCGGTGAATCGCTCTTTGCGGCGGCCGATCTGCACGTGCGCCATCGGTTTGAGTTCTTGTCTCCGGCCTATTACACCTCGATGGGTTTCGCCGTTCCCGCCGCCTTAGGCGCGTCGTTCGCCGACCCCAGCCTGCGGCCGATCGTCCTGGTCGGAGACGGAGCATTTCAGATGACCGGGACCGAGTTGGCCAGCTGTGTCCGCTACGGACAAGCCCCGATCGTGATTCTATTGAATAACAGGGGATATTCGACGGAGCGCGAGATTTTGGAGGGTCCCTTCAACGATGTGCATGAGTGGCAGTACGAACGCGTGTGCGAATTGATCGGCGGTGGAAGAGGCTCACGGGTAAACACCCAGAGAGAATTCGAACAAAGTCTTGCCGCAGCCTTTGCAGACGGTACCCAGCTTCACTTTCTCAACGTTCTCTTGAGCCCGAGTGATCGTTCCCCTGGCATGGTGCGATTGGCCCGTCGCCTCGGAAAGAAACTGTCGACAGACAAACCATAGGGAAAATCCTCCGTCTCCGCCTTCTTTTCCCTACACCCACTGCTCTGATCTTGAGAGAGCTCTCCGAATCCTTCAGTAAAACCGACGAAGTTTCAAGCTGTGGTCCGGCCGTCGATGGCATATCCCCTGCACCTTCAACCGGATTGGATTAGAATGGACAGGGTGCTGCTTCATCGAGTCTACCTTCACTTTACGTGCGATCGGTTTTCAGCAATAATCGGAACCCGAAGAGAGAATACCGTGTCTGACTTTCATCAAAATGGTGTGGTGACCGTTCTCCACCGTCTCGGGCGGTCCAACACTGCACAGCTGGAGCTGGAGCTGGAGCGATATGCGAAGACAACTCCGATCGCTTTGGTTCTCCCTTCACTCTATTCGGAACTGGAACGTCCGGCCCTGAAGGGAATCGTCAAGACGCTGAGCGAGGTTCGCTATATCAATGAAATCGTCATCTCTCTCGACCAGGCTTCAGCGCTGGAGTTCAGGCTGGCCAAGCAATTCTTTTCACAGCTCCCTCAACGGGTCCGCGTCATCTGGAACGACGGTTCGAGGATCCAAGCGCTCCTGAACATGCTGGTCTCGAACGAGATCGACATCGGCCACCAAGGCAAGGGACGCGGGTGTTGGACCGCCTATGGTTACGTACTTGCCAGGGAACAGAGCCAAATCATCGCCCTGCATGACTGCGACATTGTGAGCTATGACCGCCAGTACCTTGCTCGCCTCTGCTATCCCGTCGCGAACCCCAACCTCGCCTACGAATTCTGCAAAGGATTTTACAGTCGCGTGACGGACCGCATGCATGGCCGTGTCACGCGTCTCTTCATCACCCCTTTGATCCGCAGCCTCCAACTGCTGGTCGGCCCGCATGCCCTCCTCTCATTTTTAGACAGTTTCCGGTACCCGCTTGCAGGTGAATTCGCAATGGTGCGAGACTTGGCGTGGATCAACCGCATTCCGGGCGACTGGGGATTGGAGATCGGTATCCTGGCTGAGGTGTACCGCAATTGTGCACTCCGGCGCATTTGCCAGGTGGACATCGCCGATGCGTACGAGCACAAACACCAAACGTTGTCCACGCACAATCCGGAGGCGGGCTTATTGAAAATGTGCACCGATATCACCAAATCCCTCTTTCGCAACTTGGCCGGCGAAGGATTGGTCTTCTCGGAAAGCGCGCTCAAGACCTTGCGGGCCACGTACCTTCAAGCCGCTCAAGAAGCCATCAGCCGCTATGAGAATGATGCCGCCATCAACAGTCTCCGCTTTGACCGCCATGAGGAACGGCAGGCCGTCGAGGTCTTCCTTCGGGGAATGACCTTGGCCACGAACAGCTTCATCGAAGACCCGCTTGGCGTTCCCATGATCTCGAATTGGAGCCGCGTGACCCATGCCGTCCCGGATATGTTTCATCGGCTCATCGATGCGGTTGAACTCGACCATGCATGGAATCCCGCAGCCGAAACACAGCAACTTGTCTCATGAATGACAGTCTGATCACACTCCCGACGGAAATCCAATCCCTCGTGAACGCTCTGCGCAGCGCCGACATACCCATCAGCAGTCCCAACTCAAAAAATGCAAAGAGCGTGGGAGAGGCCGTGAAGCGGCGTCTGTGCGGGCATTCCCGGACCCAAATCCACCAAGATTTACGACGTCTTTGAACTCTATGCCACGCTATCTGCTGTTCACAGATCTGGACGGTTCGCTTTTAGACAGCGACACCTACTCGTTCGACGAAGCGCAGCCGGCGCTCGATATTCTCCGCTCGCATGCCGTTCCAGTCATTTTGGTCTCAGGAAAGACTCGCGCCGAGATCGAACCGCTTCGCGAACGATTGAATCACCAGGCGCCCTTTATTGTCGAGAATGGAGCGGCGGTGTATGTCCCGTTCGAGACCTTTGACTTCACTCCGGAACGATCTCGCCGCCGTTCTTCGTATCATGTCATTGAATTAGGCACGCCCTATGCCCTCCTCCGCGATGTCCTCCGGCAAATCGAGGATGCGGTGGGGACGCCACTGCGAGGGTTCGGCGACTTATCGGTCGATGAGGTCATGGCGACGACGAATCTTTCGCGTGAGGATGCGCTACGGGCTATGCTTCGCGAGTTTGATGAACCGTTTTTGGTCAACGGACCTCCCAAGCTGATCGAGGAAATCTGTCGCCAGATCGTGACACGAGGCCTCAATTGGACCAGAGGAGGGCGTTTCTTTCACTTGATGGGAAACAATGACAAAGGACGGGCCGCTGAGATTCTTCTTCGATGCTACAAGCGACAAGGACGAGAGACTGACCTGCCGGACCTCGAAACCATCGGGATCGGTGATAGCCTCAACGACCTTCCCCTCTTACTCACGGTCGATCATCCGATATTAGTGCAAAAACCAGACGGGTCCTATGATCCGGACATCAACCTCCCCAACCTCATTCGAGCCCCAGGCGTCGGACCCGCCGGATGGAACCATGCCGTTCTGGACATGCTTCAACAGGCCTCGGAAGAGGTCCCTCATGGGCACCCAGTGGATATTGATCGTCGCCCATTCCGACAGGCTTAGAAGCCGCTAGTCTTCCGCCGGATTGATGATATGGAGTCCTGCGGTTTTCGACGCCGCGAGGAGCTGAGGATCCGCACTGACGACGGTCAACCGCAACGGCTTCAGCTCCAACGCCAGGGCTAAGTGCATCGCCTGAGACGATCGAAGAAACGGATACTCCAAGGCCAACTCCTTGGTCGCCAGATACGTCTCCATCCTTGGCGCAATAAACTGATAGAGCCCCTGTTTAGACTCGATCTCGAATTTATACAGAACAGAATAACAATCGTCCCGCGTGATCTGTCCTTCCTGGGCACGCGCGCACAGGGTCGTGTAGAAATCCGTGACGGACCACGTCGGAACGATGGCCACCTTCCCGCGTTTCACCATCAATTTATTCACAATCCGTGTGCCTCGCTCCATACTGTAACGCTTCACCAGCGCGGTTGAGTCAAAATAGTAGTACGGCATCTCCTTACACCCTCCCCTTCAAAATGATTTCGGCCAGCGGCCCTTGGAGCTTGGAGAGCCGGTCTTGTAACTCATCGAGCGGAACCTCTTCATACCCTTCCTTCCGAAAGGTGTCGGCCAAGTTGCCGTGATTGAACAACAGGGTGTCTTCCTTCAGGCGGTCATGCAAGCGTCGCTTAGCCAGCCGGCTGGAAATTTTTTGCCCCGACTTGGTCAAGCCTCTGCCTCTGCTGCGTGGAGCACGACTGACAGACACTTCATCCGATCTTTTCACGATTATGACCTCCTCAGATGTGAACGTTCACTCACGGACTCACCGTTGACTCTTCTCGTGGACAACCGACCGGCATCGCAGTCATGACGGGTAACGCATCGTCGTCGAGGATCTGTGCGGCGATCGCCTTCGCCACTTCGGACGAAACTTCTTGCTGCATGACGCGAAGCGTCTTCGCCACCGCTTCACTTTCTGTCAAATGGCCCTCCTTTCCTCCTCGGGCAACCGCCCCAATGACTTGCCCCGTGACGACATTCAGAACTTCAAAATCGCTGCACCATCGGACGTATTTGAAATGCGGATCGCCCATCTTGACGGGAAAGAGCCGCACCGTGCCTCGAACAAGTAACTCCGGAGAGCCAGTGTCAGCCTCACTCGCCTGTGTCCTCACATGCAGCCCCTCTCGAAGAAGCCCTTCGACCAGCGCATGCTGAGCCAGCTCCGCTTGATCGCCGGACACGTGTGCGGCGAGCGCCAGATTCACAGCAAGAAACTGCTCCAACTCGCTGAACAATTCGTTCGGTCGATATGCAGAGGGGATTCCCTGCCCGCTGTGGCGAATCACGCGCAAATCCGTGTTATACGCCTCTCGCAGAATCGTGTTTCGACCGGCCTTGAGGAGCGCACGAACCTTGACAAGCTTGTCGTCCGCCTGCCGAGCTTTCGCGATCTCCGCGGTGATCGCCCGATCCAATTCCTGGAGTTTGTTCATCAACGACGCTTCAGCTTGAGACCGATTCATCACGGCCAGGGCATAGTGCAACTCGTTGTCTGAATCGTACCAATTGTCCATGACCCTGACATTCTCGAGCACCTTCTCGGTCGAGACTTTCGTCACGCTGTCGATCGTCAACCGCCGTTCGACGTTTGCAATGCCGCGATTCTCAACGATCGAATAGAACTCCCGGTCTTTCGCCTGCGAAGTCACCGCCGTTGTAAAAATGCGCGCCACCGCCGCATAGGCCCGGTCCTCCGCGCGGCTCCGATTGTCGGCTTGCCCGACCCCGGTCAGATAGTGCGCGGAGGGATAGTCCAAGGTTCGACCATCGACCCATGTGGGTTTCCCCTTTCCCAGCACCCAGGTGCAACCACCGGCGACAGGCACGACACCGCACAGACAAAGACCGATCACCACCCCCTGCCTCAAAATCGATCCACGCCAGTTGATCATTGCACCACACGCCGGATGATGAACATGGTCTGACCGGCAACCAACGATATCGCTTGCCCGTCCTTCCCCATCAATCGGTGTCCTGACGGTTGAATAGACACGTGATACTGACCGGGTGAGACCCATGCCCTGGCGACGTGAATTTCGTCAGGTAAGGTCTGCCAGCTTCGCTTGTCGGCTTCTTCCGAGGCCACCGCGATTCCCTTGGTGAGCAATTCCACAAGAAGTCCTACCCACGGAGCGGCATCTCTGCCCGCCGCATGCTGAGCTCCTCGCGTAATGCCTTCCGCCATTGCGAATTTGGTCGCGGCTCGAGCGAGGGCCTTCACCGTCATCGCCGGCAAACGCTCTGAAAGACTCTTCTCTGCCAGCGCCGTCACGTTTTGAGTCAGCTCCGATCGTACGGTCACGGAGCGACCGCGCGAATCCGTCAACGTCAGGTCTTCGGACGCGACTCGCGTTTTTTGTCGAACCAATTGCGGAAGCGCCACTCGAACCACCCGCCCGTTGAGCCCATAGAGTACGCTGTCGACAACGCGATCCCTCCCATAGGGCTGATGGAAAACTCCTCTATTTAGCAAAACTAACTGTACGGCATCAAGACTGATCGGCAAATCGAGCAACAGATCCTCTTTTCGTGGAGCCCGCCCATTATAGCTGATCATGACGACTTGAGCGGATTGCTCACCGGAACCCGAAGGCTCCCAGACCACATCCGGGAAAGTTTGTCGGTATGACTCGAATTCCGTCGTCAGCCCGAGGGCCTCGGTCGTACGTAGGAGATCGGCGCGGAGGGAGGGAGGAAACGACATCTTCGACCATCCTCCCATGGCACCATAGGCCTCATATGCATTACGATAGGCGATGAACGCATTATTGAGATCTCCGGCTGCTTCGTACAAGATCCCGCTCAAGTATCGAGCGAATCCGTCATTTCGGTACTTGTCCTTATCCTTGACCCGATCACCAAGCACATTCAGCCGGTGGTCGACACGACGCACCTCCACCAACGCTTCGTTGACTCGACCCTGTACTGCATAGTTCAGCGCCTTGACGACATTGACCATCACGTGTTCGTATGCGTCCCCTTCGTAGGGTAAGGCGTTGTCATTGGTCAGAAAGGCGGCTGTTTCGGTGCGGATGCTCCTGGTATAGAGCCGTTCAATGTCTTCTTCCGCTCGATCCAGCGCCGCGTTACTTTGCTCGTACTGGCCGGCCAACTGCAGCACCATACCCCGATCCATCGCATACAGAAGCCGACCTCTCGCGCCATACTCTCGTTCGGTCTGCTCAACGATCGTTGCAGCCCGGTGCGGATCACCGGCATGCAAGCTTTGCTCGATGAGGAGGTAGCGATTGACCGAGGGACCACAACTGGTCAAGAGAAAGAGTGCGCAAATGGACAGGATCGATGAGATGGGAATGGCAACGCCCAGCCGCACAGAACCCCTGGGGGCAAACCGTGGGAGGAATGGTCTCAACAGAGTCCGCGGAACTTAAAAGACTGTCCGTTTCTTTTCGACCACCTTCTTGATCTTCTTTTGCCCATACCAAACCTTGGCATTACTCTCCAGATCGATCATCTGAAGATCAACCTGATAGAAGACGGCTTTGGTCCCGCCGGCTTCGTCGAGAATGGTGGCAATCGTGCCCTTCATCATGAAATCGGCTCCAGTCTCTTTCCCAGGAGACTTCTGAGTATCTTCAAGCGCGTAGATCGCTTGCTCTTTCCGTTCAGCCCGAACCTCGTCACGCTCACCTTTGCCGGCTACGAACGTGACCTTTTGAGAATTGGTGAGTTCGCGCTGCAAATCCGTGATGAAGGTTTGCACGCTGATGTGTTCATGACTGCTATTCAACACGGTGCCGACGACGACGACGGGCTGACGCTGTTTCGCCTTTTCAAAATTGCCGAGCCACGGATATTGCAAGGCATCCTTGACCATCGCTTCCGCCACCATCCGGGAATCCGTATCGTTCCACCGACCACTCAAGTCAGTGACCACCCCTGTATCGACTCGCGTGACCTTCGTTTCGTGACCGCAGCCGGACAAGGTAAAGGCGACACTCGCCGCGGCAATAAGCGAACGACTACACTTCTGAATCACAGAACGCCTCCGCGAAGAAGTTTCCATCTCATGACTGTCAGCAACGTTTAACGAACGCCTCGCTTTTCCTCTTCCTGCTCCAAACGCTCAAAAAGACGATCGGCGTTCTTTCGCACAAAGTCGCGAACCTGGGCATTGAGCTCTTTGGCCTGTTCCAAGTTATTCTTCATATCCTCCAAACTTAACTTGGTCAAGACATAATACGTATTGGTCTTGGGATCCAGATACTGATCGACTTTCCGCACTCCGCTGAGTGTGGTGGTCGTGATGGTCTTGATCGCTCGCTCGACATTTTGCTCTTCCGTATTCCGAGTGAAATCTCCTGCCGTCGTCGAGGCCGCATAATCTCTCATCAGATATCCGGTATAGGTTTCGAAGGTCTTGGCGATCTCTGCCCTGCCGCGATTCTCCGCCGTGTCCCATGCCAGCGGGGCATTGCGCACTCCGCTTACGGCACCCACTCCATAAAAGGCTTTGCGGTCTTTTTCATTGAACGCTCCGGATCCATGCTGGACCCATTTGGGAGGACCACCGCAAGCCACAAGCGTCACCATCAGCAGGACCGTAAGACAGAGGCCGACCAGCCTTGAGTGAACCAGTTGCGACCTGATCATAAACAATCCTCCTCTCGGTGAATACGAAGGGTTCCGCGCGTACAGAATACCGGTAAAAACGGTGAAACTATGCTACCATGTGACTTTTAATCAGTCAACGCAACGCCCGCTTCGAGCGTCATCGCGGATGATGAACAAGGAGGAACAGTGGCAGACATTCAAATTGAAGACGGCATGCTTCGCATTCGTCACCTTGATATCCAGGACCCCACCGCTGCCGCCATATTGTCGGCCTACCCCCAAACACGCTGGGCGGAAATTACACGTCGCGCAGTGAAGATCGGGCTGGGATATCTCAAAGGGGGAGAAACTGACTAAGGCTTTGGTGTGCGATCGGCTTGATCCACAGCTGCACGAGCTCGATCATGGGTGCCACCCAGCTCGACGTACCGGCGAAACGCCTCGACCGACTTTTGCGGCTCGTTGAGTCGATCGGCGTATAACGTCCCCAACGCGAAGTAGGCGTCCTGGTAGGCGTTGTTCACGCGCAGCGCCTGTTGGAACGTGGCCTCGGCATCCCGAAACTTCCCGCGCTTTTCATAGATCACACCCAGCATGTAAAAGGAATCGGGGTTGTCCGGCGCGTACTGCGCAGCAAGCAGACCGGCACGCAGGGCCTCATCAAGATTTGGAAGAACTTCCAATCGAACATAACTCTTGAGGACATACGCGTCGCCATAGGTGGGATCGTACTCGATCGCGCGATCCAGCCGTTCGACCGCCTCTTCGATCGCCTTCCCTTCCTGGAGCAATGCAAAGGCGCGTTCGTATTGGACCTTCGCCTGTTGCTGTCGTTCGGCAGGCGTCTGAGGCTCCGCGCCGAACGTCAAGGCCGATTGGCGTCCTTCGATGAGCACCGTATCGCCATCTCCCTCTATGCGTAGACTCATCGGAATTTGCTTGCCGCTGGAAACCGCTCCGACTTGTTGCGCGAGATAGGTGCCGAGTTCGGAAGCCATAAGCCAGCCATTCTTATCGAGATCCGCTGCTCCCGACAGTCCTGTTAAGAGCGTGTGAACGAAGCGGCTCCTGTTATCGGGTCGCTCGGACACTTCGCCCTGACTGGCCGCGCTAATCACTTGAACCGCGCGGCGCTCTGCCTCCGATTCTGGACTCAACCGCCCTTCCAGGGTAAGCCCTTGCGGCTTGGTCATTTCCCATCCAAAGATCGGGACATCCAGGATCAACAGGATGTGCTTTGAGGCGGACCGCCTGGTAAACTCCTTGAGCTGTTCAACCGTGACCGACTTAGTGGCGTTGTTAACTGGTGCATCAAACGGCACGAGATATCCTCGATCTTGCCCATCGGCATCTTGCCTCGAACCGGTATGACCCGCATAGAACATCACCAATCGATCCATGCGCCCGACTTTTCTCGGCAACAGGTCGTTGAAAACCTGGTGCAGGCGCCGTGAGCTGGCATCCTTGTCGTAGAACTCAATGACCTCATCAAACCCCAATTGCCGGAATGCTTCGGCGACTTTCCTCGCATCAGTGATCGCTCCAGGAATTGGCGGGGCCACCAGATAGTTTTCAATCCCGATCACGATCGCCCAAGATTTGTAATAGAGCCCTTCGGGCTTCCCTAATTGAGCATGTACGGTGGAAACGGAAGAAGATTGGAATGCACCAAGCACATGCGCAGCCAGCAGAACAGGAGCCAGCACAATAATCCACGGCCTTTTCATAACTTGCTTGGCATCGTTGATGCTGCCAGCCTATCTTCCACCCAAGCCAGTGTCAAGAAACCAAGTAGAGGGCAGGCACGATCACCGTGGCAATAACGCTCAGGAGGAAATGGATGGTTGCAGCTCCTTTCGGCTTTCTCCATAATCATGGCCCACACAATGGACCGCTCTGTTGAAGGAGATCCTCGCGCTATGAGTGACAAGATTGAGACGCTCCTGAAAGAAAGTCGGACCTATCACCCCTCGGCAAAGACAACGGCCGCCGCCTACATTCAGGATTACGAGACAGAGTACCAGAAATCCATCGCTGACCCCGAAGCATTTTGGAGCCAGGCGGCCAAGGAACTCCACTGGTTCACTCCCTGGGAAAAGGTTCTGGAATGGGACTACCCCTGGGCGAAATGGTTTGTCGGTGCACGCTGCAATATCGCCTATAACTGTCTCGATCGTCACGTCAAGACGTGGCGCAAAAACAAAGTCGCGCTGATCTGGGTAGGCGAAGACAATCAGGAGCGCATATTCACCTATGGCGAACTCTATCGGCAGGTCAACCGCTGTGCCAATGCTCTCAAAAAGCTGGGCCTTCAAAAGGGAGATCGGGTCACCATCTACCTGCCGAAAATTCCTGAACAGGTCATTGCGATGCTGGCTTGCGCCAGGATCGGTCTCATTCACAGCGTCGTCTATTCAGGCTTCAGCGCCCCAGCGCTCGCCAGTCGTGTCAACGATGCGGAAGCCAAGGTCGTGATCACCGCCGATGTCGGATTCGACCGTGGAAAGCCCACTCACGTGAAGACCGTCGTGGACGAGGCGCTTAAAACCTGTCCTTCCGTCAACCACGTGATTGTCGTGCGACGCCAGACCCAGCAGGCTCCCCTGATCGCTCCAAAAGAAATCGAGTGGAGAGAGTGGATCGAGAGCGAGCAGCCTGTGTGCGACGCTGAGCACTTGGATGCCGAGACACCGCTCTACATTCTCTACACCTCCGGGACGACCGGTCGGCCGAAGGGTGTAGTCCACGTCCATGGCGGATACATGGTCGGCACCTATACAACGACGAAGTATGTCTTTGACTTGAAAGACGACGACGTCTACTTCTGCGTGGCCGACCCAGGCTGGGTGACAGGCCACAGTTACATCGTGTACGGTCCGCTCCTCAACGGCGCCACGATTCTGGCCGCAGAGGGCAAACCCGACTACCCGAACCCTGGTCGTTGGTGGGATCTCATCGAACGGTATGGGGTCTCGATTTTTTATACGACTCCGACGGCCATCCGATTGCTCATGCGTTACGGCGAAGACTGGCCCAAGAAATTCGACCTCTCGACACTCCGCATCCTCGGCAGCGTGGGAGAACCGATCAACCCGGAAGCCTGGGAATGGTTTCATCGTGCGACAGGAGAAGATAAACCCATCATGGACACCTGGTGGCAGACCGAAACCGGATCGATCTTGATCACGCCTCTTCCTACCGTGCCACTCAAACCTGGCTCGGCGACGCGCCCGTTCCTTGGTATCGAGGCCGATGTGGTCGATCGCCAAGGAAACAGCTTGCCGGCAAACGCCGGCGGATTTGCCGTGATCAAAAAGCCTTGGCCGGCCATGATGCGCACCATTTACAAGGACCCCGAGCGGTACAAGAGCTACTGGTCCACCATCCCTAACTGTTATTCGGCCGGCGATGTCTGTCATAAAGATGCAGACGGCTACTTCTGGTTCATGGGCCGAGCCGACGACGTGATTAAAGTTGCCGGCAATCGGCTCGGAACGGCTGAGGTTGAAAGCGCCTTGGTCAGTCATCCTGCCGTCGCGGAGGCCGCCGTGATCGGCAAGCCACACAAGACGGTCGGTGAATCCATCAAGGCCTTCATCATCTTGAAGCAGGGTGAGCAGGAAAGCCCGGAGCTGATCAAGTCGATCAAGGATCAGGTCCTGAAAGAATTGGGCAAGATCGGCGTGCCGTCTGAAATTGACATCGTCCCGTCACTCCCGAAAACCCGGTCCGGCAAGATCATGCGCCGTGTACTCAAAGCGAAAGAACTGGGGCAAGACCCTGGAGATATCTCGACGATTGAGGAGTAACGGGAGTGAGAAGGAGCGGGCGCAAACCGGGTGAGCCGATCTATTTGCGACGACACATGATCGCGCTCATCCTCGCCGTGATCCTCCCCTTGGTCATTTTGCAGCTCTATAAAATTTATATCGGGCCGGTGAGCTTCGATTTTCAGATTGGAGTCGGGCTGCTCCTTTCTGTCATCCTCGGGCTTGCTCTACACCTTGCCTATCGCTCATCAGCCAAAAACCAGCCATAGAAAAAACTCTGCTTTCCATCTCGACTCATTGGCTAAAAAACACAGCAGGACCGCTTTAACAGGAAGTCATCGACCGGTTCACCATGGGCTGAGGTGCGTGGTCTAGAGCTTATCGAGAGCCGCCTGAAACTGTTCGGGGTTCAGTTCAATCTCGCGCAAGATCTCTCGGATCAAGTGATTGTCTTCTCGGCTGAGGAGAGCTGATAGGTTGGAGCTCTAAGAAGGATGCTGGTGGTGAGCCGGCGGTCTACAGGATTGCGCCTGACGCAATGGGCGAGCGAGTATGCACTGGAGAGAACCGTGATTGACGAGCATCGCCTTAGCGGGAGTATCGAGTGACAAGGTTGAAAGTGCTCTGCTGCGCTATGCACAATTCAAGATTCGACCTCAAACTCAGAATTTGACGCCGAACGACAAAGCTCACTGGCGGGGATGAAGCGCAGCGGAATCCCCGTCCAACACAGCGTCTTGTTCGGCACCGGTGACTACGTTCTTCAATGCACCCCACAAGAGTTCTCCTGTCTTTTCTGCCCCCTTTGGCGTCATGTGTGCGAAATCATAAAAGTCGGAGTCAACCCACCCAGCATGGATCGCCAGGTCCACAAACAAACCATCTTTCTCCTTAGCTACAGCTTTCGTAACACCGTCGAGTTTTCTCATCATGTGATAGTAATCAACACCGTTGTACTGATGACCATCGTAGAAACTGACCGATCTGTCCCCCATTGGCCCCTCTGGCGTGATGCGATACTTGCGCGAAGGCTGAGACACAAAAATCGGCTTTGCCCCAAAGCTATGGGTCATGTCTGCAAGAGCACGCAGACGAGTCGCGTAGTCACTTAGTCTTTGGTCCATCATACTATAGTCCTTCTGAATTGAATCGCGCGTCCAGTGAACATTGCTGAAGTCAAGAGCAACATGTCCAATCTTGTTGACGACCATCGCTTTGTAGGCACCACGAAGCGTCCTAATCATGTGCCACACTGCACTGTTATCTTTAAGTTTTTGCTTGAGGTTCTGTTCTTCACTCACAATCTGGTCATGACTGTATCCGGCATCCATGTAAAAGTCGTTCAGCCCAACATAAAATAGAATGTAACCTGGTTTGAGGTCGGGGATGTATGGGAACCACCACTCGAAATTCTTGATATGACCATAGGTCGATTGTCCATCTACGCCGGCATTTCCGACAACCACAGTCACTCCTGTTCGTGCAAAACGGTTTTGAAGCACGTCTTGCCAGGTTTCTCCATCCCGAATGTAACGCTGGTCTGTAGTACTCCCGCCAACTGTAAGAATGTCGATGCTGCCTGGTCTGTCATGAGTACCACGTAAACCATACTTATCCCGTGAATACCGAATAATGGGGTTCGGATCGTTGTACAGATGTGACACATCGAGCTGCCGAACACAGTCTTTGAGGAGGTTGAGACGGTTCAGACTGCTAGTGTCAAACCACCAGCCAAAGACCAGCTCTACAGCCACAAGGCCGATGCCGAGCAGCAGGCAGTTGACAGCGAGGATGGCAAGCATTCGTTTGGGGAATTTCATGCCGTGTTGCCGAACGGCCCGCGGCTCACCGGCAAGTGTGGAGCAACCGCCGGTTGTGCAACGACTGTCCGGCGCAGCCGCTGGTTCGGGACATGCATCGCGTTCCGAACCACGCGCGACAGCCAGCAGTGTAACCCGCATAGCACACAACCACATTCACACAATGATGCATCTGTCATTTGTGTCCATTTGTATCCTTGTTTCCGCAAGTTGCAACCGTATGGCCATTCGTCTCGGGTTCTTATGTGGATCGGCTTGTCACCCGTGAAGGGTTCAGATGCGGCCCAACGGACTGCAGAGATCTGCTGGACCACGAGGGGGTCACTAATTGGGGGCAGATCTTGTACTACGCATTACTGACCTTCCTTGATCCATAATGCGACTGATCGTCGAATAGCGCATTCCCAGACCCCAGCCGACCTTAAACAAGTATGAGAGAAGGACGTGAATGAAGGTAATTTTCTACCGAGCAAAAGGCCAGGAACAGGAGTACAGTATTGCAACCCTCAACCGCATATTTTCAGGCCCACTTCTCTGGGAGAATGGCATTCGCGTCGCGGAGATCTTGCTGATTGGGACAAACGCCGCCAAATCTCTTTATGGATGGACCACTCTTAAACCGAGGTGCGCTTCAAATGGATCGTAGTCCCGATCATTGTGCAGCAATGCGTGACCCTCGACGAGACAGAATGTTGCAATGAGACAATCGATCGTCCTTCGAACAGTCCGGCCGGCCGCACGAAGTCGGCGATAGTTCGCAGCCGCTTCAATCGCCAGTTCAATCGTTCCTGTCTCGTAGACTTCGAATCTCTGCAATTCTTTTTGAACGGCGTCACAGTGAGCGTTACTCACAACACCTTGCAGCACCTCGCACAGTATGAGATCGGTCAGACCAAGTCGTTCGGCCACAAGATTAGCTTCAAGCCATTCAGCATGGGGAGAAGGGGTCCCCCGCAGATAGTCCACCCATACCGTCGTATCAACAATGATCATGAAGCGGCCTTGATGCGGCCCTTACGCATCGCACTGAGATCCCCTTCCCACGCAACCTTTCCCCGCAACCGGCGAATGCCCTCTTGTCCCTTCGCCTTGATGAGCAACCGAAGCCCCTCCTCGACCACTGCTTTTTTCGTCAAGAGTCCAGTGGCTTTCATCGCCTGACGCATGAGACCGTTATCGATCACAATATTCGTACGCATGGCACCTCCGAGTCGGTATGTGTATAATTTATATAATCATACACATCTCCATTAGGGGCGGCAATGCGCCTGGGAAATAAACCGTGAAGTTGGTGCGCATCGTGCGGATCGCGCATCGGCAGCAAGTCTACGAATAGCCGGACAACCCTCGGCAGGGCTCAATACTTCTCTCTCCATCCCCGCGTGATTACCTCCCACCTCTGGTTAAACGACAGAAGCAATACTGATGTCCGTAACGCTCCCTTGTGGTATGCCGTGACTGACGCGCCGCGTCGAGCATCGCCCCACCGTACGACGCCATGAAAAGAAGAGTGGATGGCCACCATGGCCGGTGCGGGAGTCTTGAGTGGCACGAGCAATTTTGCTCCCCTGCGCCATGCATGATTCAAGATCCAACCCCAGCCTATGTTCTTATGCTCACTTTTTGCCTGGCGACTTCGCCGATGCCCTACAAGCCTAGGCCCTCCTCGTTTTTCGCTTTCCTGCCCATGATCAAGGTTCAGCGTGCATGCCACCAGTCTCATATCCAAGCCTCTTGGCTTGGTCTCGCCGTTGTTGGAAAATTTCTTTAACCCTCTCCCGGCCTTTGAGAGCTTTTATTATGAGAGTCTCATCAGGAATGCTTTTTTCAAAAGAACAGTCCCATGGAAATGCCTGGAACTGGAAGTCCATCGTAAAGCCTTCAGGCTCTCGGATGAATTGAGTCAGTCCAGCCGTGATCGCCTTCTCAAGCCAGTCAAATTGGTAGCCATCGTAATATTTATAAGGGGCAAGGACAACTAAGTGGATCGCGCTTGCTTGAAGCAAAGGCTGCTTTGTTTGCTCAGTGACGTTGTATTCCAATTCTTCGCGGCGTCGTCGAGAAAAAATGTACAGCATGCCATAGAGAAGCACTTCCATCGCCGCATAAACGGGATGACCACTCTTCGTATCCACCTTAAGTTCGATGAATTCAACAGTATCCCAGCGATTTGGACCGGGGCACACATGAACGAGGTCGATGGCGCGATGTTTGTCGCATTTGTGATCCCATAATCCAGATGCCGTCGGCACATGGTTCGCCCAGTTCGTGGCATCCGGCCACACGTCCTGATCGATGTTGACGATCGCGCGTTGAAGCTGAACCTCCAAGCTTTTATTCTGCTTGGCTATTTCTTTGTTCTGCAGGAAGCGCCAATTTTCTTTTGACGGATGCTTCTTGTACAGTCTCGCTTTCCAATTGCTTTCAATCTGGGCGTAGACCTGTTCTAGAAGATCGGCGGCGGCAAAGTTTTGAGGGGGAATGCGATGAAGCTGATCACAGGCTGTCTTGTGGTGATAACATGGCGCTTTGCCGATTGGCTTGACTCGGAGCATCTTATCGATAATTTTGTTCACACCTTTCAGAATTCCCTTTTGATCAACATCTCTCAAAATCTCATCTTGCATGACTGCCCTCCTTCCGAAACTAACTGACCTTCCGAAACTAACTGACCTTCCACCACTTGCCGTCTTCTTTCTGTTCGACGCGATCAAAGAACTCCGTGAATCGCTTGGTCTCGAATGAGTGGATCGGGACGAGCATCTTGGGGTTTATCGCTTGAGCGAAGGCTTGCAAATCCGATATGGAGGCATGACCGGAGGTATGGCACTCAGTCAGGGGAATGTGATGGCTGTCCAGCCATTCGAGAAACGGATGCTGTTCTTTTCGCTTGAGGTAGCCCGGCCATAACGAGTAAATCAGCCGCGCACCCTTGAGGCACCCAGCCTTTTCCAAATCCCGTCTCATCGACGGGCGAAACAGCAGGACCGACCTGGATGCCTGCTCTGCCAGTTGCTCGGGATAGATGCGAGCGGCCTTGTATCTATTAGCAAGAGTGAATAGCTTTCCTTTGAGGATCTGGCGTTTCTGCGACTGCGGAAGAAAGACCTTGATGCCCTCCCAAGTGGCCTGCGGAAGCTTGGGATTTCCAGTCGCTCGAAGGATCTCGGCTGTGTACATATCGATCACCAATTGCCGACCGCTTTTCTTGCAGGCTTTG
Source organism: Nitrospira sp. (assembly GCA_019636815.1). Classification (GTDB taxonomy): domain Bacteria; phylum Nitrospirota; class Nitrospiria; order Nitrospirales; family Nitrospiraceae; genus Nitrospira_D. The sequence continues at coordinate 28,240 of JAHBWT010000025.1, read as the reverse complement.
AACATCGTGACAAGCCGATCTATGTTCTGAGCCGAGGTCCAGACCAAGACCATGCCTGGAGCTTGCCGCATCTGTTCAACGAAGCAAGGCTCAAGTTCCTGTTCAGTACAGAATCGCTTGGCAGCAGTGCGACGCCCGATCGTAGTCCCTTCCATAAGCAGAACGTCGATATCGGTCGGCGGACTCTTCAGAAATTGTTGAAATATCCTTGCCTTCCGTCCATGCCCGCGCAGATCTCCCGAATAAAATAGCCGCTGTCCGTCCGCTTCAATGAGTAGAGAATAGGCGTCGTACGCAGAATGATCGTTCAGGAAAGGCGTCAGCGTAAAAGGTCCGACCGAAAGCGGGATTCGATGTTCTAGATGGCGGACTCGCTGAAACGCGACGCCGGCCGGAGTAAATAAGCCTGCTGCCTTGAGGATTCGTTCGGCAGCAGCCCCCATGATCATCGGCGTGTCTGGCAAGAGATATTTCGTCAAACCATAGTGATCCTGATGCGGGTGTGAGATGACGACCGCCAATAATGATGGCTCCGGTTTACGAAATCCTTTCACATGGGGCAAGCTGACCTCGGAGTCTTCGGCTTCCAACGGGAGCCCGACATCCAAGACAATGCGCTTGCCTGCAGATTCGATCTCAATGCAGGTGCCACCTACCTCCTGAGTTCCCCTGTGAATGCATGCCCGCATGACAATACCTAAGGTACCATTGACAATAATGAAAGCCACTCTTTAGCTATCTTTCACTCTGAACCGGTTGGAGCATCGATAGGCCTGCGCGAAGTTGGCGCTCTAGTGCGCAGGGAAGTGCCAGTCTTGCTTTGTACCTAGCCCTCTTTGGAAGAAGTCACGACAGGAGTACTGCTGATAAGGGGGAATATTCGAGTCAGAGTGCAATTTTGGGAGAGCGGCTCACAACAATTGGTCCACTGCAATCACAATAACCCTCTGACTACAATTTCAGCCACAGAACCACGAACGATCAAGAACCTCAAACGAAGCGATAGACTCAACCCGACCATAACGCGGGTATGGCTCCGGTGTAGCGTGCCGTTAGGCCAGACGATTCGACTGGGCACTGTTCTTGTTCACCGTTTGCGCCTGCCGTTACGGACGGTTTCATATGCGAGGAAGCGCTGTGCCGCTCGCAGACCAAGCGGTGTCTTGCGCATAATTTGCATGCGGAGCCACACTCCAAGCTTTAGTATGTGCTGGATCTCTTCTCCTGTGTAGTCCCATCAGTAGTTGTTGCAGAGTGCACGAGCAGGAAGATAATTGTCCTCAGCATGCCCGCCTCCGCTGCTATAAGGAAACACGTGATCGGCATGCCACGCCCCTTCTATGAGGCCACCGCATACGTGACATCTACCGCCGGTCTTGGCGAAGATCGCGCTGCGGACGGTGGCCGAAAGCGCCTGCCGGGCACGATTACTGGTCCTGACGGCGTACTTTCGATTACGACGAACGAGCCGCAGGTCATGGAGTAATGCTGCAAAGGCATCCGGGCTAGATGGGAGGGTGCTTGGTCCCATATTTGGATCCGGATAATGGACTAATTATGTTGATGCCGATCCGCATAAGCACAGCATCCGGCAGTGTTACCTGCATAACATGCGACCACGTTCACACATTATATACATGTGCCATTTGCGTCCATTTGTTTTGTTGTTTCCGCAAGTTGCAGCCGTATGCCCATTCGTCTCGGGTTCTTATGTGGATCGGCATGTCACCCGTGAAGGGTTCCGATGCCGTCCAACGGACTGCGGAGATCTGCTGGACAACGATGAAGTTTCATTTAGCGGGGGTCTTGAGATCTGATTCCAGGTGATTGCTTGGTCAAGTCTCGAAGGTGGTCCTTACACGGCCATTATTCTAATCGCATGCTGATTTGTTCGCTAGTCGAGGATCAGAAACGCACTCTCGAGATCGGAAAAGAAGGCACCGACGTCGCCGGCGCGGCGGCGGAGCAATGCTTCGATGACGGCTGTTGAAGCATTGCCGACTCGAACCCAAATTACTTTGGGCGGGTGACCGAAGAGAAAACTGCGCTGATGGAAATCAGCGTCCTTCGTCACGATGGCAAAGCCCTGCTGTGCGGCATATTGCCAGACAACTGCATCTGCCGACTCCTGCAACCCGATTTCGCGAACGTGCCGAAAGTCAGGATATTCCTTCTGCAGGGATTGAACGAGACGATGGGAGAGATTCTGATCGAAGAGCAGCTCCACGACGGAGGAATCGACACAAGTTTCCGCTCCCGGTCAGCCGCAAAGGCGAGACAAGCACGGATGTCTTCACGTGTAAGATCGGGGAAATCTTTGAGAATGTCTTCTTCACTCATTCCGGAGGCAAGATACTCCAACACATCATAGACAATCATGCGGAGGCCACGGATGCAGGGCTTACCGCCACGCTTCTCGGGATCGAGGGTAATGCGATTTTTCCAATCCATAGGGTGAAGGGTAGCCTGGGAAACAGGAAAGATCAAGGTCGCAGTCGGAAGCCTGCAACCACCGTTCTTCCCCCAATACTTCTTCAAATCAACCCGCGTTTCTGTAGGTAGTCTGTATCGATGCTGATGGTCGGTTTCGGCAGCTGGCCCCGTTCTTGAAGCAATCGTTCGACGTACTTTCCGATGAGGTCGGATTCAAGGTTGACGGGATCATTCACCTGTTTGAGACCGAGCGTCGTCACCTTCGCCGTGTGCGGAATGATGGTGACGGAAAATCCATTGTCGTTCACGCCGTTGATCGTCAAGCTGATCCCATCGACCGTGACCGAACCCTTGACGACACAATACCGGAGGATATGTTGCGGCGCCTCGATCGTTAACATGATCGCATTGGCATCTTGACGCCGGCTACGGATCACACCGACTCCATCCACGTGACCGGCCACCAGATGCCCGCCGATGCGTTCGTTGAGCTTCATCGCCCGTTCGAGATTGACCGGCATTCCCACAGGGTAGCTGCCAAGCGTCGTCACTGAGAGCGTTTCCGGCGAGACCTCTACAGAAAAGTCGCGCTCGGTTCTCGAGACGACCGTCAGACAAATTCCATTCACACTCACGCTATCGCCGATTTTGAGATCGCCCATCACAGTCGAGGCCAAAATAGTAAGCTTGGCTCCAGCAAGCGTCTTTTTCAGCACGGTAATCGCGCCCATTTCTTCGACGATGCCAGAGAACATCAGTCTTTCCTCAAGATGATCTGTTTCACGACATAGATGAACAGCACAATCAGCACCACAACGCCCAGACCGGCTAATCCGCCGATGACGAGGTTCTCAGTCGCAATTTCCTTCATCACGTCCCAATTATATCGCAGCCATTATCAAGATAGCAGCGCTTACATTCGCTTCATCATTACCCAGAACATTCCTGCAGCCCACAGTTGAATACCCGCGATAATGGCAAACGCTTGCGCATAGCTGAGGTTGGCGATCAGGAGCCCAGCCAACAACGGACCGCTCGCATGCCCGATGTCCATGATCGTCCCTTGCATGCCCAGGCCGGCCCCCAGCCTCTTAAACTCAGAACTGTCCGCGACCAGCGCCGAGGACGACGACGAGACCACGGCTTCGCCGAAACCAAACCCGGCCGACAGTATCAGCAAGACCGGGAACATCGCGACATATGGGATACAGGCAAACGTCCCGGCACAAATACAGAGGCCCAGGATAATCAGCGGTTGGCGTCCGACTCGATCGGAGATGCGCCCCATGATCGGCTTGGAAAAAAATGAGGTGAAGGCCTGCACCGTGAAGAGCATCCCCACCTCACCAGGGTTGAGACCCACTGAAACGCCGTACAGCGGGAGAAACGCCATCAAGGCTCCATTGGCGATCATTTTAGCCGCATCCGTCGTACTGGTAATCAGAACTTTCTTATTTTTGACGACAGCGGCAAACCCCTTCCACATCTCGGACGGCACTGCCCTGACTCCCTCTTCCGTCCGATGTGGCACGGCCACGTCGAGATGCAGACTATAGAACAGCACCATGGCCACACAGCCGAACACACCGGCCGTGACGAATGCCGTGTCGAATCCCGCCGTATGAATGAGATACCCGCCAAGAAATGGCCCTAACAGCGAGCCGGATTGGGTGCAGGCCGTATACGTCCCAAGCGCGGCGCCGCGGCGCTCCCGATAGAGCTCCGCCACGGTGGCGAGCGCGCTCGGAGCAAACATGGCGGTGGCCATGCCGTGTAAAAACCGCAGCGCCGTCAGCGCATCCAAGTCCGTGATGAACGGATAGAGAAAGGGAGGCAGGCCGAACGCCACCACGCCGATCCGCAGCAAGAACCGTCGTCCATAGATATCGGAGAGGGCACCGGAGGGCAATTTCAGCAAGATGCCCGTGATGGTCGACACGGATACGATCAGACCGATTCGCTCCGGACTCGCGCCGAGCGATTCGGCGAACAAGGAGAGCGCGGGCATCCGCACCATGTTGTAGCTGACGAAACAAAAGATACCGACCGTGCAGACCAGCACGAAACTGCGTGAAGTCGTCATGGGATCGATCGTCCGTCCGAACTCTCTTGGTCAAGGCTGTGTCGGCTACTCAAGACCTGTCTCAGAAACGCCACGTGCTGCTCCGGTAAAGGCGGCTGTTTCTCAGCTTCAGATAGCACCCGTCGGGGGGCCTCCCCCATCACTTTCCCCAATCGATCGACCGTCTCCACTCCTTTTTGCAACCGGCTTGTCGCTATTCTGGACACGAGCGGATGCAGGAGGGACGCCAACCCTGAAAGAAAGGCATTATCCAATTTCGTGTACGCCACCAACGTACTGACCGTTGCTTCATGGCTGTTCGCATCTCCCGTGACACCGATCCGAAGAAAGACGACCGCTTTCCCCGTCACGTGAGGCAGCCACCGGCTTTCATGAGTCCCCTCAAGGAAATAGATACGAGATACGGGATCCTCGTACACAAGCTCCACGATGCCCTTCGACCCCTCGCCGTCATCCCCCCAGAATCGACCGAGGCCACGCCCTTCCGACTGGTACAGACCAAGATTCAGACGCCGGATCATGGCCGCTGTGAAGGGAGGGTGATCCAACAGATACCGATACAACGCTCCGGATAACGCCGTTTGAATCGGCCCGAGTTTACTCTCTATCGAATTATTCTGGATGATCGATTGCAGTCGGCACGCCCAGACAGGATCTACTCGTTCAACGGGAAAGGTAAGCCCGGCATGATCGGGAGACAACGTACAGGCCTCTGACCGGCCATACCCGACACATAAAAGAACCATCATGCCGATCCACACACCTAGTATGCATGGAGCAGGAACAGGCTGTGACTGCCATGCGGAGTTCATAACGCCGGCTTGTCTATGGTAATCGTCAGATGAACGGAGAAGAGTCGCTCAGGGTCTGGTCGTAGTCTGGCCTGTCTCAACAAGGTCTCGACCGACGGTGTGACAGTTCCTTCGAACGAGAGACGGCCGTTCGTCAGCACGGTGAGCGGTTTGGAGAAGTCGATTAACTGCTCGTTTAGGAAGAGGCTATACCGTCGAACGTGCTCGGCCCTCACCTCGATGCGATTGCTTCCGGTGATCGACGCGTCAAGCCTGGCATAGACCCGACGCTTGATCTGTTCGTCACGCTTGTCCACCAAATCTTCTGAAAACGCCGCGATCGAGTCGGTCGAATCGAGGCGGACCCAGTTAAACGGTTGAAAGTGGCTGGCATCGCGCACAAGGGTTACGCTGGTCGGTAATGGCTCTCGCCGCTGACGATTGAACCAGGCAACAAGGGCCGGTAACTCCTCTTTAGGGAAATAGTGTCCGCCTGCTATGGGATGCTCACGTTGATGCTCGCGATACACGTACGGATAGCCAAGCGTATCCAGCTCTTTGGCGATTGATCGGCTCAGGTCCACCGGCATCACCTGATCTTTGGCTCCATGAATGAGATAGATGGGTGTGTTTCGAAGATTCGCTAAAAACGGCATGAGCACATTATCCAATCCACTTGCCATCGGCGCGAGGCCGGCAAACAGCGGCGCATGATGCATCCCGATCAGCCACGCACCGATCCCGCCGTTCGACATGCCTGTCAGAAAGATCCGATCGGGATCGAGATGATACCGTCGTCTGACTTCACGGATCGTTTCCAGCACCACCTCTTCCGCACGTCTCGTAAACCACGCGCCGGACGGATAGGTCGGGCAGGCCAATAGATAATCCTCAGCCAATCGAGTACGCCACCGCTCTAAATATTCTTCACCGGTAAAACCATATCCGTGCAAACACACAATTAAGGCATAGCTCTTCGCAGCCTCATATGACGCCGGAACGAACAACGACAGAGGGTGGATCTGCCCACGAACGACGATCTGCTCACTCGGAAGCATCCCAATGGGTTGGTATTGATAGGTTCTTCCTCCTCTGATGATGTGAGAAACCGCTTCGATCGATGCCTGTTCGTCAGACAGAATGCCCTGCAACAGACGTTCGGCTTCATCGCTGTCGCCGGCATCGAGAAATTGATGGACGAGCGACGCGAGACTTCCGGCCGATTGAGCCGATGATTCTGCGAAGCTGAACGCTCCACTGCCTGTCAAGAACGCCGACAGGATAATCATCCATCGCACGACGATCACAATTCTCCCTCCACCACCACATCGTCACCAAGAGGCCGTAGCACCATGTGGTGAAGCGGGATCGCGCTTGCGAGTTGTACCGGGCTGTCTCCCCCGATGAGTCCCTTGGCATTGTGACCTCCAAGCAAGAGCGGCGCGATGTACAGGCGAACGTGATCGACCAACTTGGCCGTCACCATCGCCGCGTTGAGCTCGCTCCCTCCTTCCACGAGCAAGGACAGGATGCCGCGCCGCCCGAGCTCCCTCAGGAGAGCCGGCAATGAAACACGGCCCTTCATGGCAGGCAATATGAGAATTTCTATGCCTTTCTTCTTCATGTTTGATCGTCGCCCCGCTGAAGCCGCAGCGGTTGTTGCAATCATCGTTTTGGCCTTGTTTTGTTGCGTCAAGATCCGCGCCTTCAAAGGAGTGCGCAAGCTGCTATCGACCACAATGCGAAGAGGCTGCCGTGGGGCTACCGTATCTAATCGCGGTCCTGTTCTCGCTGTCAGCGCGGGATTATCAGCCAGAACGGTGTTGACTCCGGTCAAGACGGCATCGACACAACCCCGAAGTTGATGCACCTCATTACGCGACGCCCCGCCCGTAATCCACCGGGATTCCCCTGTTGCCGTGGCCAGCTTTCCATCGAGCGTCATACCGGCCTTGAGTGTCACGTAGGGGCGACCGGACTTCATCCAATGGCAATACGCCTTGTTCAATGCCTCCACCTCGGAGCGAGCCACTCCGACCGTAACCGAAAGCCCCGCCCGTCGAAGCGCGGCGGCTCCCTTACCCTTTACAGATGGATTCGGATCTTGCATCGCAGCCACCACACGGCGAATACCGGATCGAAGGATTTCCGGAACACAAGGGGGAGTGCGTTTGTCCAGGTGACAACAGGGCTCAAGCGTCACATACAGAATCGCGCCGCGAGCACCCTTTCCTGCTTGTTGTAGCGCCAGAATTTCGGCGTGCGGAGTTCCTGGTCGGAGGTGAAAACCACGCCCGATGATCTTGCCTTGACGAACCACCAAGGCTCCGACCATCGGATTCGGACTTGTCGTCCCCTGGCCCTTTGCCGCCAGGCGAAGGGCCAGGGTCATGAAGTGGAGATCTCGTTGGGTACTGGTCACCGTCGCTTACGGCGTGATGTCGACGGCTTGCGCGACGCCTTGACCTTCTTCCTTGCCGGCTTCGCACTCGATTCCACGATGGCTGCCTGCGCCGCCGCCAACCGCGCGATCGCCACACGGAAAGGTGAACAGCTGACGTAATCCAACCTCAGTTGATGACAGAACGCGACGGAACTGGGATCGCCGCCATGCTCACCGCAGATGCCGAGCTTGAGATTCGACCGCGTCTTGCGCCCACCCTCGATGGCCTGGTTCATCAGCGAACCGACACCTTCGCGGTCCAGCACGGCGAAGGGATCCGAATCCATGATCTTCTCGCTCTTATAGAAATCGATGAACTTAGCCGCATCATCGCGCGAGAAACCGAACGTCGTCTGCGTGAGATCGTTCGTCCCGAACGAGAAGAACTCCGCTTCCTGCGCAATCCGGTCTGCCGTGACGGCCGCGCGCGGCAACTCGATCATCGTGCCGACTAGGTAATTCAACTTCACGCCATACCGTTTCATCGTCTCCTGGGCTACTTCTCTCACGAGATCTTTTTGCGACTTCATTTCGGAGACCATGCCGACAAGCGGGATCATGATCTCCGGCACGATCTTCTTGCCTTCCTTCGCCAGTTCGCAGGCCGCTTCCATAATTGCCCGCGCCTGCATGCGGGTGATCTCCGGCATGGTAATGCCTAGCCGACATCCACGGAGACCCAACATGGGGTTGAATTCATGCAGCTCTTCCACTCGAGCCAGCAAACGACGTTGCTCCTCAAGCTTGGCCCCGTCATTCCCGGTCAATTCCAACTGCGCAATTTCCACCATCAATTCTTCCCGCTTGGGCAAAAATTCATGGAGCGGAGGATCAAGGAGCCGGATCGTGACCGGGTAGCCCTGCATCTCCCGGTAGAGTCCGATAAAATCTTGCTTCTGCAACGGCAGGAGTTGATCGAGGTATTTCTCCCGTTCTTCTTTCGTACGCGCCAAGATCATCTTCTGCATGATCAGGATACGATCCTCTGCGAAGAACATGTGTTCGGTCCGGCACAATCCGATGCCTTCCGCTCCGAACCCTCTCGCAATCTTCGCCTGGTCCGGCACATCGGCGTTGGCTCGAACACGCAGTTTCCGTCCGTCGTCGGCCCACGAGAGCAACGTGGCGAACAACTGATATTTCGGCGACTTTTTGGGATCCAGCTTCCCTTGCACGACTTGAATGATTTCCGACTCCACCACCGGCACGTCACCATCGTAGACATTCCCAGTCGAACCGTTGACGGAGATATAGTCTCCTTCGCGGAATACCTTCGCGCCGATTCGCACCGATTGGGCGTCGATCACCTGTACCGCTTCGCAGCCGGCTACGCAGACTTTGCCCATCTGTCGCGCCACCACCGCCGCGTGCGAGGTCATCCCGCCGCGCGCGGTCAAGAATCCGGTTGCCGCGTTCATCCCGTGAATGTCGTCCGGACTGGTCTCCTCGCGGACGAGCACGACCCGTTGGCCGGCGGCTTTCATATCGACCGCGCGGTCCGGCGTCAGTGCGATCTTTCCCGCTGCCGCACCAGGCCCGGCCGGCAAGCCTTTGCCCAACGGGGTCGAACTGGACTCGATCTTTGAGTCGAAAATGGGGTAGAGATACTGCGCCAATTGATCGGGGCTGACCCGCTGCACCGCTTCACGCTTCGTGATCAATCCTTCTTTCACCATTTCGACGGCAATCCGAACGGCCGAGATGCCGGTCCGCTTCCCGACACGTGTCTGCAGCATGTAGAGCTTGCCTTCCTGAATCGTAAATTCCAGGTCGAGCATGTCTCGGTAATGCTTTTCAAGCTTCTTATAGGTATGTTCGAGATCTTTGTAAGCAGCCGGAACATTCTTCGCGAGTGCGCTGACCGGCAGCGGCGTTCTGATACCGGCCACGACGTCTTCGCCCTGCGCATTCATCAGGCATTCGCCGAAGAATTTATGTTCGCCGGTGTTCGGATCGCGGGTGAACGCCACACCAGTCCCGCTGGTGTCGCCCATGTTGCCGAACACCATCGCAACCACGTTGACGGCAGTGCCCCAATGGTCCGGAATGCCGTTCAACCGCCGATAGGTGATGGCGCGCGCGCCGTTCCATGACGAGAATACCGCGTTGATCGCCATCCGCAGCTGCTCATTCGGATCGTCCGGGAAATCCTTTCCGGTTTCTTCTTTCACCAACGTCTTGAATCGTCCGACGAGGTCCCGCAAACCTCGAGCATCTAATTGGGTCTCATGGGTCACGCCCATTTCTTCTTTCTTATGGTTCAGAATGGCCTCAAAATGTTCACGCGGCACCCCCATGACGATACTGCCGAACATCGTGATAAAACGGCGGTAACTGTCCTGGGCAAACCGTTCGTTCTTCGTCTTGGCGGCGAGCCCTTCGACCGTCCTCAGCGTGAGCCCCACGTTGAGCACCGTATCCATCATACCGGGCATCGATGCTCGGGCACCGGAACGCACCGATACCAGCAACGGCTTTTCGGGATCACCGAACCCCATGCCCATCGACCGCTCTACGCGCTTGAGCGCGGCCAACGTCGCCTCCCACATCCCGGGTGGATATTTCTTCCCGTGCTTGTCGTATTCGATGCAGGCTTCGGTCGTGATCGTGAAGCCCGGGGGGACGGAGATACCGAGATTCGTCATCTCAGCCAATCCCGCCCCTTTCCCACCAAGCAGCTCCTTCATGTTCGAGGTCCCTTCGGCTTTGCCGTCACCGAAATAGTAGACGTATTTCTTTGCCACGTGACTTCTCCTTCCAGGAAGAGTGCGCATCAATGAGCTGTCGAAGCACCGCGGCCGTCGGTCGACTCCAGACGGAGCCGATAGCGGCTCACCAGAAACCACTTTGCCCTGACGCCACCCGTAATAATAACGGCGACGAACAGCATCAGCACCAATAATCGATAGTCAGCCTGCACACCCTGATCGACATAATACCGGCCGTCAAGTCCCTTCTTAAGCTTCGTGTCGGACGAGAGGTAATGTGGCTTCCCGCTCGGATCGGAAAGGTTCAGCCATTCCGAACAGAGCCGAATAGGTTCATTCGCCCCCGGCAATGATTGCCACGAAAGCCGAAGGCAGACATCCTGTTTGGCATTGAAAAGATCGGGCGTCTTCACCAAGTCATCCAAATTGATGCCGCTGAGCTTGAGCCCTACGAAGAGGATGGCATTGCAGCACACGATGAGGACCAGCGAGACCGCGAGAGAAAATCTTCGGATCTTGTCCGCCCGACGGGATTCGTCCGTCATCGGCTGATCCATGATAATTCTCCGCTGTGTTGCGATCCTCGCGAGAGACAGTCCGTTTTCCGTCCGATTCGACCTATCGCCCTTGTACCACAATCTGGGAAAAGTCCGCGAACTTCCCGAAAAACTCATCCACCACATATCTGAGCAACGAAAGCCGATTATTTCGCAATGTCGGATCTTCCACGTTGACCATCACGGATTCAAAAAAACGATCAATGTACGGCTTCAACTGAACCAGATAATGGAGCGCCTCCTTGTATTGAGTCTTCCTGATGAGCTCGCCATAGTTTTCTTCCATTGATTTCAATTGTGCATGGAGTGCGTGCTCCGCGTCATCGTGGAACAACGATGGATTCACCGGCGGAAGCTCCGTTTTCTTCACACCTTCTTTTTTCAGGATGTTGTTGGCTCGATTGAACCCAACCATCAACGGATCAAACTCCGGAAGGGATGTCGTCGCTTGCAGCGCTCGCATCCGCCCGGCCAGATCAACTACGTCACATTCCTTTGCATCATATCCTGTGACAGCTTGAATCACATCGTCCCGCAGATTCTCCGTCGTTCCCATGTAGTACCGAAACCGTTCGATGATGAAACCGAGCGGGTCATGCGCGATCGAAGGTGGCGGCTTGACATCGGCCTCCACGATTTGCCCAGCGTTCGCGACAGCCTGACCGAGGTCCAATTTGAGATTACCTTCGAGGAGAATTCGCACAACCGACAAGGCATGCCGTCTCAGAGCAAACGGATCCTCTGACCCCTTGGGAATAATACCGGCCTGATAAAAGGCCGCAATCGTATCGAGTCGATCTGCCACCCCCAATACTCTTCCTTCAACCGTTTCTGGCAACGCTCCATCCATGCCTCGCGGAATATACTGGTCTCGGATGGCTTTGCATACATTCTGAGGCATCCCATCATGCTGCGCATAGTAGCCACCCATTACGCCCTGGAGTTCCGGGAATTCCCCCACAATCCCGGACAACAAGTCCGCTTTGCAGAGACGAGCGGCTGCGATGCAAGCTGACCGCGACTCTGACTCAAGACTCATCTGCTCCGCAATAGCTCCAACTAACTTCTCTACCCGTTCCTGCTTCCGAGCCATCGTGCCGAGCCTATGATGGAAGATGACACCGCTGAGCTTCTTCGCCCGCTCTTCCAACGTGACCTTCTGATCCTCATCGAAGAAAAATTTCGCATCTGCCAGCCGTGCCGCCAGCACCCGCTCATTGCCCTCGCGAATGAGGGACATATCCTTGGCACGGTTGTTCGCCACGGCGATGAAATGGGACGCCAGTTGACCGGTGTTCTTCCGGCGCAAGGAAAAAAATCCTTGGTGTTCCTTCATTGAGGTCATTAGAATCTCTTCCGGCACATCCAGATAGGCATCTTTGAACGACCCGATGACCGGGACAGGCTGCTCCGTTGAGTATATCGCCTGCTCAAGCAAGACTTCGTCTTCGTTCAGCTGCAGGCCGGTCTTGTGACAGATGTCGGCAATCTGTTCTTCAATCAATTTTCGGCGGCGCTGTGGATCGACGATGACACCCTGGCGTTCCAATGTCCCGATATAGGAGGTGGCATCGCGAACAGATACCCACTTCCCTCCGCCCAAGACCCGATGACCTTTCGTCTCATTCGATGCTTTGATGCCAGCCGCTTCAATAGGAAGCACCAAGCCTCCATAGAGCGCCATTATCCACCGGACTGGACGAGCAAAGCGCACGCCGGTTTCGTTCCATTTCATCGCTTTGGGAAACGTGAGGCCCGACACCAGTTGCGGTAGTGTATCGATCAGCACAGCGGCGGACGACCGGCCTTCTTCACGCTTCACTGCAAACAGGTACTCGCCCTTCGGAGTATGACGAATCTGAAGATCCTGGACGGGGACACCCTGGCCTGCGGCAAATCCTAAGGCCGCTTTGGTCGGCTGTCCGGCCTGGTCGAACGCGACGGCCTTCGACGGCCCCATCGCCTCTTTCGTCATGAAGGCCTGTCTTGGTGCCAGGCCATCAACCATGATTGTCAGCCGACACGGCGTGCCCATGGTGCGGACAGACTGAAAGGTGAGCCGCTGACCGTTGAATAGACGTTCGGCTGATTCTTTGAGTGAGACGAGCGCGGGAACTATAAACTGAGACGGCAGTTCCTCCACGCCGATTTCCAGCAACAACTCGGCCACGGCGGATGCAGAAGTCCCTCTGCCTTTCTTCGGCGCGGTGCTCCGTCGTCCTGCTTGCTTTTGCGTCGCCATGACTAATTACGTTCGGCCTGCTCTGACCTTCGATCGAGGCCTACCAGACTTCATGACTCTCGTTTCGCGACTCAACAGCGGATGCCCCATCGCAGCTCGCTCTTCGATATAGCGCTCGGCGCACTGCCTGGCCAACCCCCGTACTCTGGCGATGTAACCGGTCCGCTCCGCCACACTGATGGCACCGCGGGCATCCAAGAGATTGAACACATGGGATGATTTGATGCAGTAATCATAGGCTGGCAGAGTCAATCGCTGGTCGGCTTGGGCGAGCAACCGAGCGCACTCAGCTTCGTTCGCCTGGAAAGCTTGCACAAGCATGGCAATGTCCGCTTGTTCAAAGTTGTACCGCGACCCCTGGACCTCTGTTTCATGGTGAATGTCGCCATACTTGATCGAGTCCGTCCAGGCCAGATCAAAGACGTTGTTCACTTGCTGCAAATACATGGCGATCCGCTCCGTCCCATACGTAATTTCGCCCGTGATCGGACTCAGTTCAATCCCGCCAATTTCCTGAAAGTACGTGAACTGGGTGATCTCCATTCCGTCCAAACGCACCTCCCAGCCGAGCCCCCAGGCACCTAAGGTCGGTGACTCCCAATCATCCTGGATGAAACGGATATCATGCTGCTTTGGATCGATCCCCAGCCGAGCCAAACTCTCCAAATAGAGCGCTTGAATGTTGTCCGGCGAAGGCTTCAACACGACTTGGTATTGGTAATAGTGCTGAAGACGGTTGGGGTTTTCACCGTACCGGCCATCGGTCGGTCGACGGCACGGCTGTACATAGGCAGCCCTCCATGGCTCTGGTCCAAGTGATCGTAAAAAGGTGGCCGGATGAAATGTCCCTGCGCCCATTTCCATATCGTAGGGTTGATGAACGACGCAACCTTGATCGGCCCAGAAACGATGGAGGGTAAGAATCAGTTCTTGGAACGTCACTGAACCTACAGCCTGGTCGGGAGAGATGACTAGATACTTACATGAGACGTTCGCAGGCTAGCAAGAATGCTTTTCCAGTGTCAAGGAACAGCTCGCTTCAATCGCGATGGCTGCATGTGAGAAAAACCGAGTTGAACCCAAGATCCTCGTCTCCCAGGTGATTAAGACACGAGATGCTTTGCCCCATCCAAATTTAACCTTGACGTGCCGCCATTCTTTTTCCTATATGTTGCGATTGTTGACTAAATTAGTTTAATTTCGGCAATCTCATGAAGCTGTCTAAGAAAAGCGAGTATGGTCTCAGAGCTTTGCTTGAACTCACGCTCGCACATGGGAGAATGACTCTCCAGCGCCATGAAATTTCTGATCGGCAACACATCCCGATCGAATTCTTAGAGCAAATCCTCCTCACGCTCAAACGAGCCGGACTGATCTCCAGTCGACGAGGAGCGAAGGGGGGATATACCCTTATCAAGCAGCCGAAAGATATCACGCTGGGACAGGTGATCCGTATCCTCGATGGTCCGCTTGCCCCGATCGGATGCGTCAGCAAGACGGCCTATCAAAAGTGTCGTGATTGCCCCTATTCAGATAAGGCACGGTGTCCAGTGCAACAGGTGATGGGGACGGTCCGCGATGCCATCGCAGGGATCCTCGACCACTACACGCTTGCCGACTTTGCGTCCGACCGTCACAAGGGCTAACTCTCCGTGGACGTTGTCGTTCTTGTCCTCATAACCTTCGTGGCTTCCGCGGTGAACGGAGCCCTTGGTTACGGCTTTTCCTCGATTACGGTTCCTGTTGCCTTGTTGTTCTATACCAACCGCATCTTGAACCCGGCGCTCGTGCTCATTGAGCTCGTCATCAACGCCTATGTGCTCTTCATCAACCGAAAGAGCATCCCCAACGTCTTCTGGCGTGTGGCTCCGATTCTGGGTGGTCTGGCGGTCGGCGTCGGCATCGGAAGCTATCTTCTTTTCCTCGTGCAACCGGCGTGGATCAAGTTCGTCACCTACTTTTTTCTGCTACCCTTGATCCTTCTCCAAGCTGCAGGCATTCGGAAACCGATCCGGGCTGAAAAAGTCATCGCCGTGCCGTTTGGACTGGGGCTTGGCACTCTTTATTCCGTGACAACAATTTCCGGTCCTCCTTTGGCTCTCCTCTTCAACAACCAAGGTTATCCAAAACAGGATTTCCGCGCCGCGCTGGGAATCATTCGCCTGGCGGAATCGTCTCTGACGGCAGTCGCCTATGGATTTATCGGGTTCTACAGCGCCGGTAGTATGGAAATTATCCCCTATATCGTTCCCAGCGTGATCCTCGGGATTCCACTGGGGACGTTTCTCATCCGCTTGATGGATCCCGAGACCTTCAGACGTATTTGTATGGCATTCGACGGGTTGATCGTGGGATTCGGTCTCTCTCGGGTCTTGGGCGAGTTAGACCTTGCATCACCGATTACCACCTACATCATCCTGTCAATCGTCATCGTGGTGAATGGCTTTTTGCTCTTGCGATTTTTTAGAGATCGCCCTGTGCCCCAACAGGTTCCCCCTTGACTGTGGCCGACGTTGATGCTGGCATCACAGTCGTAAGGCCCATAAAAATCCACCCCCCTTTCAAACGCATTCCCCGCAGTCATGGCTCATCGTAGTACTTGAAGGTTGAACCCTTCATACCTACTACCATCGATAGTTCGAAAGAACGCATAACTTATTGAATAATAGGCAGTGATTCATAGAATTATTCTGGCACCACATTTGCTTTGCCTCTGCTCGTCCGACCTTGCGTACTTGACCTGCAAGGAACCATCACAATTCATCTGAATCCATAAGGAGCGATTCTTTATGTTGGCAATTCCAAATTCAGTCCGCCTCTTTTATCAGCAATTCACGAGATCGATAGCGGGATTGATCCTCTTGGGTGTGATCGCACTGCCATTACCCGGGTGTGGCGAACACGAAGGAGGAGGTCCTATCATTTCTTCGCTCTCCACACCAACCGATACTCCTTCGGCTGAGGGAAGTACATCAACCTCTGATGATTTCGCTGACACCGACTCGCCGGCCGAGGAAAATCCGACAACAGATTTGACATCCACGGAGAGCGACACTGCCCCAGATGAGACTGAATATTTAGACGCTCTCGGTCCCGCACCGGATACTGAAGGAGAGGAAGATCCCGCAGTCTCGGTCACCTCTACCCCAACTGGGTTCACCGCGCAATTGACTTGGGATGCATCCACTGATCCCAATGTGCAAGGTTACTTTATCCACTATGGAAAACAATCACCCGGAGAGTATGGCTCATGTTCCTATGAGCAAAGCCAACGGGTCGGGGCTCCCCCAGCTACTCTTACCGACCTCGAGCCTAATACGGTCTATTTCGTTGCAATCAGTGCGTTCGGCGAGGCGGAAAGCGAAGCGGAAACCGCTTGCTCAAATGAGGTACTCGTTGTCACATCCTCCGTTCAAGGCTGAGCCAACAGTTTGCTGAGTCAGCAATGTTTTTCAAGCTCCCCTGGCTCCATCCAGGGGAGCTCATCTCTTCGTTGACCTCCACCCAGTGATTTGTTAGCCTCAAGTTATTCGTACGGCATCTGAAATAAGCAATCAGCGGCTTACACGGTTTGACACCTATTTCTATATCTGAAAGGATTTCCTATGGCCGGTTCAGTTGCTACATCCGAGCTTCTCATCGCCTTGCGCAACAAGGCAACCCAACTCAGGATCGACAGTGTCCTGGCCACGAGCGAAGCAGGCAGTGGTCATCCGTCCAGCTGCGCTTCAGCTGCCGATATCGTGGCCGCCCTGTTCTTCTCCGTCATGCGGTACGATCCACAGAATCCAAAAGCGCTGAACAGCGACCGCTTCGTGTTGTCAAAAGGACATGCCGCGCCGCTCCTGTACGCAGCATGGGCAGAAGCTGGACTATTCCCGCCGACTGATCTCCTGAAATTACGTACCCTGGCATCGGATCTGGAAGGACATCCGACTCCCCGATTGCCATTTGTCGACATGGCGACCGGTTCTCTGGGACAAGGACTTCCGGTAGGCGTCGGCATCGCATTGAACGCAAAATTCGTCGATACACTGGATTACCGAACCTACGTTCTCATGGGAGATGGAGAATCCGTCGAGGGATCGGTTTGGGAATCCGTCGAAGTCGCGCGCCAGCACGGCCTCGATAATTTGTGTGCCATTGTGGACGTGAATCGGCTCGGGCAAAGTGATCCCACGATGCTGCAGCACGATATGGATGCCTACCATTCCCGCTGGAGCGGATTTGGCTGGCATGCGATTGTCATCGATGGCCATGATTTTGATGCCATCCTCAAGGCTTTCGACGAAGCTGCTCAGACGAAAGGAAAACCGACAGTGCTGCTAGCCCAAACCTATAAGGGGAAGGGCATTTCATTCATTGAAAACAAGCCCGACTGGCATGGCAAGCCCCTCAAAAAAGGGGAAGAGACTCAGAAGGCCCTCGACGAGCTCACCAAGCAATTGAGCCCAAACGGCACAGTTCCTCGCATTGCACAACCATCGATCGTCTCCATCCCTTCTCCGGCCATCGGCACCATGCCACCAGCTCCATACAAGATCGGCGAATCGGTTGCCACACGAGAAGCCTTTGGGCTCGCTCTTGAAGCGCTAGGCTCCGTGAACCCTCTCGTCGTCGCTCTTGATGCCGATGTGAAGAACTCCACGTACAGTGACAAATTCGGCAAGAAGTTCCCGAATCGGTTTTTCGAAAGCTTTATCGCGGAACAAACCATGGTGGGCGCAGCCGCCGGCCTGGCGGCATGCGGCAAGATCCCCTTCGCAGCCACGTTTGCCTGTTTCCTGAGCCGCGCCTACGACTTCATCCGCATGGCCGCGATCAGCGGGTCAAACATCAAGCTGGTCGGCACACACGTCGGCGTAAGCATTGGCGAAGATGGGCCTTCCCAAATGGGCCTGGAAGACATTGCCATGATGGCCGCTCAACCCAACGTAACGGTGCTCTACCCATCGGATGGGAACTCAACCTATCACTTGATCGAAGCAGCCGCTTCCCACAAGGGGATGGTCTATGTACGTGCCGGGAGGCCGAAAACTCCTGTTCTCTATGGACCAGAGGAACGATTCCACATCGGAGGCAGTAAGATCATCCGGCAGAGTTCATCTGATGTCCTCACGATCGTCGCCGCGGGTGTGACTCTATTTGAAGCCTTGAAAGCTTACGATCAATTGAAGGCAGCCGGTCTCTCCGTTCGCGTTATTGATCTCTATAGCATTGCCCCTATCGATAGAAACACCCTAGTAGATAGTGGAAGATCGACGCAGGGTCGAATCCTCACGGTGGAGGACCACTATGCCCACGGAGGGCTCGGTGATGCCGTCTTGAGTGCCGTCGCGACCGAAGGCATCAAAGTCCATAAACTGGCTGTTCGTGAAATTCCCCACAGCGGAAAACCGGAAGAACTCGTCGATCATTATGGTATTGGAGTACGATCAATTGTCGAGGCGACTAAGCGATTGGTCAAATAGCCAGCGTCGCATGAGGTTCGATCGCGCGCTTAATCGAATGTTCTCGGTCAGGGCTCCTGTGAAAAAAAGACCGCCAACCCATCTCAGGTGAGCTCATAGAACTCCCCTCTTACCACAATGAAGATATGTCCCATAACGGGATTCGCGGGGCACCCACAGATTTTCAAGATCAGAACAGTCATAAGCGAGACCTCGCAGTAGTGGTTTCATACTAACAAAATAATCCCATATTGAAGCATAGCTCCTCCACCACGTTTTCATTTTTCCGGGAAATTGAGTGTGGTATAGTGACGGTTAAAAATTAGACTCAGTCGAGCATACAAAGAGGCAAGACGTTCATCACAACTAAATAGGAGGGACGAATGAGAAGGACCCTAAGCGCTTCGGTTTTGGTGATGGGATGTGCCCTAATGCTTTCCGGAGGAGTCGTCTTCGCTGGAGATCCGCCCCCATTGGCTCCGGTTCCACCCGAGTATGCTGATAAGAAAATGCCAGCAGGCGGGTGGACTGATCCAACAGCCATAGCGGAGGGCGGGAAGATTTATACCGGCGAATTCAAGACCGAGGTCAACTGCAGCAGTTGTCACGGGAAAGATGGCAAGCCGGCGAAAAAGGGAGCACGAGACCTTCGCGATCCGAAGATCGTCTGCCGTTACTCGGACGCGTACTGGTTCTGGCGCATCGCAGAAGGGATCCCAAAGACCAAGATGAAGGCCAATAAGGGGCTTCTGTCCGAAGAGCAAATCTGGCAAGTGATGGCCTACGAAAACCAGTTCTCGCACGACGGTAAGCCAGCTGACCGCTCCTGTTATAAGCCCTGAGTGGAGGGTTCTTGGACTGAACGGATTTTTCGTCACCTGATTACAAGCAAGGGGGAAGAAGGCGTAACGCCCTCTTCCCCCTTGCTTGTTAAATGAGATGCCTCTCCTTCGTCAGCCCGGGTTAGGAGCTACAAAAACCAGCACCTTGAGTCGCCCATCTGTATGGTTTTTCACACCATGCGCCTCCCCAGCTGGAGCCAGTGTGCCCTGCCCTGCAACAAGGACTCGCTGTTCCGTGCCGACCTGAAACATTCCTTGCCCCTCCAATACGATATACACCTTGTCTTGATGACCATGGACATGACCTTTTTGGTCTTGTCCAGGCTCGAAACAATACATGTCACAGAAGAATCGTTCTGTCTGGAACACATTGTTCTTCTTCATCTTCTCACTGCCGAACTGTTGGAAGTCGGCAAGTGTGACAACCTTCATTGCAAATACTCCATAGGTCTGGCCATCACGGCAAATGAGCGAGCAGCTTTCGGTATGATCGCTTAAATTCATCCAGGGCACTGTTCATCCGTTCCCGCACCTCGCTCCACTTGGTATCAGTCGCGTTTTTTAGTTCGTCCAGCTTCTCTCTCACCCCTTCCTTCTTCTGCTCCAACTCGTTGAGCGACCGCTGAAGGTCGGCCCTGGTGGATTCCGAGGCTTTCTCGATCTTTGTCTGCAGCTCAAGAATTTGCTCCTGCATGGCTGCTAGTTCCTCTTGCGCCTTCCGTTGGAACGCTTCTTTCTGCTGAACGGTATACTGCCTGGTCGCCTCGATCGCTTCCTGAGCTTCCTTTACCACCTTTTCGGCACTCACGGCGGAATCAGCCGCCATATTCGACATGGGGACTATCCAGGAACCTATTACAACGACTGCACCAGCAATCAGCCGACTTCGATTCATACTCCCCTCACAAAGACGATGAAGTATAGTCCGCCATCTTCCCTAAAGTCACGACTGCTAAACTTTTACCGGAAATCAACCGAGAAAGGTAGTCGTAACCGACGACTCGCGTTCGAGGAGCTTACATCCATGGCATCGGAACTGAGATCGGCAACCACCCCGGTTGAACGGCTGGAACAATCGTTGATTCATAAAATCGAGACCGGTGAGATTGAACTGCCCCTACTCCCGCAAGCAGCCAGCCAGGTGATGGCACTGGCGTCAGATCCAGCCGCCGATGCGGCGAAGCTCTCCGCTTTGATTCACCAGGACCAAGCCCTTGCCGCACACGTGTTGCGGATCGCCAACTCTCCAGCCTACATGCCCCGTAGCCCCGTTGCGTCTCTCCAGCATGCGGTGGCGATGCTGGGCATGACCTTGCTGTCGGAGATTGCCTTTACGGCTTCGCTAAAATCAGGCGCATTTAAGGTAGCAGGACATGAGGATGAGGTGAGGCGACTCTGGCGTCACTCTCTAGCGAGCGGGGCTTTTGCGAAGGAAGTCGCCCGCATGAGGCGTGTCAACGTCGAAAGTGCGTACCTGTGCGGTCTGTTGCACGAAATCGGGAAACCGGTCGTTTTGCGAACAGCAACGGCGCTCGCACAGACGGAGTGTGGCACCGTTGAGCGATCGACCCTGCTCGGATGGATCGACGGCTATCATTCCCGTGTCGGCACCCTGATTGCTGAGAAGTGGGGCTTGCCTAAACAAGTGGCCACAGCCATTCAATACTATGATGATTACGAGCATGCCGATTCCTTCCGGCAGGAATGCCTGCTCACCTGTGCCTCCGATCGGCTTGCCAGTCACATGCTTTCACCACAGGAGATGTCGGATGAATCGCTTCGCACTCAACCGGTCTTCCCGGAGTTGAACCTCTATCCGAACGACATCGACGAACTACTGACCAAGAAGGATCAGGTCCTAGCGGTTGTAAATGCGCTCAATATATGAGTACGCCCGTTGCCTTCGATATCATCGTTATCGGCGCCGGTCCCGCCGGCCAAAAAGCGGCAGTCCAAGGCGCCAAAGCAGGAAAACGCGTCGCCCTGATCGAACGGGAACGAGGCATCGGCGGCAGTTGCGTCTATCGCGGGACGATCCCCAGCAAGACGTTGCGTGAAAGCGCACTCCATCTTGACCGCCTCAAGCGAGCAGGCGAAGCATTTCAATTCAACCTTAAGCCAGACACGCAAATCGCAACCCTCTTGAACCGCCTTGAGAGCGTCGTTCAGGCGCATGATTCTTTTATGAGCCGACAGCTCCGTCGAAACGGCATCTCCCTGTTTCATGGCCGCGCGCGCTTCCTCAACGAGCACATCATCGAGATGCAAACCGTGGATGGAGTCTGCCAACAATTCACAGCCGACATCATCGTCGTCGCAACGGGGTCTTGCCCTCGCAGCTCCAAAGAGATTTCTGTCGATCACGAACACATCCTTGACAGCGATTCGCTCCTTTCCATGATGTACTTACCACAATCGCTGACAGTGATCGGAGGCGGCGTCATCGGCTGCGAGTATGCTTCCATCTTTGCCTTGCTGGGAGTAGACGTCACCCTGATCGACCGGGGAGAGTACCCGCTGCAATTCATGGATCGAGAACTCGTCCAACAGTTCGTGCAAGGCTTCGAGGAACGGAATGCGCGCTACCTCGGTGGGCGGGCCATTAGCGAGGTGCGATGGAACGAGGTGGCACACGTCGTCACGAAGCTGAGCGATGGGACGACAATTACGAGCGAAAAGATGCTGGTCGCCCTAGGACGTCAAGCCAACGTCGAAGGCTTAAATCTTCCCGCAGCTGGGATCCTGGTTTCAGATAAAGGTGTGATCCCGGTAAACCAATACTGCCAGACGAATGTCTCTCACATCTACGCTGTCGGCGATATGGTCGGGGCACCAGCCTTGGCGTCAAAGGCTATGGAAGAAGGTCGGCGTGCCGTCCGCCACGCCCTGAACCTCCCAGTCGGCGACACCGCCTCAACAATCCCCATGGGCATCTATACGATTCCGGAAATGGCCAGCATCGGCCTTGATGAGAAGGGCGCACGGGAACGGTATCGAGATCCGTTGATCGGACGAGCAAAGTTTGAAGAAGTTGCTCGCGCCCAAATATCAGGGGCAGGCCACGGGTTACTCAAGATGGTGGCTGATCCTGAAGGAGAGCACCTCCTGGGAGTGCAGATTGTCGGGGATTCAGCGACGGAATTGGTTCATATCGGACAATTGGCCCTCCAAAGCTCCGCTACAATCGAATCGTTCATCGATAACATCTTCAATTTTCCGACCTATGCGGAAGCCTACCGGATCGCCGCGCTCGACGTCTTGGGCCAGGTGGCAAAACGTCGAGCGGCCAAAGCGGCGTAACACTTTAGGGCGATTGGACTTATTGATCTACACCACTTTTCTCCGCGCGACCTGAAAGTCGTGACACAGACATGGAGCAGACAAATGGCGGGAGAACGACCGAGCTGAGAGTTTGAATAGCCTGCGTCTAGTCGAGCTCAAGCACCTTTGGGAAGTTGGTGAGATTGCGGCAACCATCCTTTGTGACCAAGACCATGTCCTCTATCCGAACTGCCCCCAGTCCGGGGTAGTACAGCCCTGGTTCGACCGTGACAACATGGCCTTCTTGAAGAAGTGAGCCGGTTCGACTAATGCGCGGCGCTTCATGAATATCGAGCCCCACTCCATGCCCGGTCCCGTGAAAATAGCCGTGCATCCGCCCATTCACCAAACCCGTCTTGTATCCCGCCTTTTCAAAACGTGCACAAATGCCTTGATGGATCTTCATCCCATCAGCGCCGTCTTTAATCTTGGCGATCGCTTCCTCCTGGGCGTCTTTCACGACGCCATACAATCGTTTTAGTTCTGGGCGCACCGTTCCGCGAATCACAGTGCGCGACATGTCGGCAAAATAGCGGCTTGTTGCGGATCGGGGGAATACGTCAAAAATGATGCTGCGATGGGCCGGCAACGGTCCACTGCCCTCATCGTGTGGATCACAGGCCTGTTCGCCTCCCGCCACGATCGTATGCTGGGCCACACAGTTGCGTTCCATGAGCTTGACGTTGATCAGCTGCTTGACCCGCTCGGATGTCAATACCACTCCGTCACTCCAGAGCGCTCCATCCCGGATAGTCGCCCGCCGGAGCAGATCGTGGGCTGAAGCGACGGCATCTTCAGTGGCCCGCTGGGAAAACTCAATATGTCGAACTTCTTCCGCACTTTTCATGACACGCTGCTCGTAAAACGGATCGCGTTTCGGCTTGAGGCTATACCCCAATTCCTGCAACCGAGTGGCGTAGATGAAAGGAAAATTAGCGGGCACCAGCAGCCGACGGACATTCCGCTCTTTTAAGACCATGTGTACAATATCGATCGTCACCGGATGTTTGATCCCGTGCCGTTTGGCCTTCCGCTCGATTTCAGAATAGGACAGCACGCGATCCACTGTCGCCTGGGTCTTGGCGCGATCCATCTCAAGATCGCTCATAATCATCACTCGCTCGCCTTTAATTTCCAGATAGATAAATGGATCCGGGGCGATGAATCGCGTCGCGTAGTAGAGATTTGAGTCGTACTCGCTGGCAGCGATAAACAGCGTCGCCGCTTCTGCGTGAGAGAGTGTCGTGCGTTTCATAGAAAGATTACCGAAA
Source organism: Nitrospira sp. (assembly GCA_019636815.1). Lineage (GTDB taxonomy): Bacteria > Nitrospirota > Nitrospiria > Nitrospirales > Nitrospiraceae > Nitrospira_D. Next base: position 4,099 of record JAHBWT010000025.1, on the reverse strand, counting down.
TCACGGCACCCGGCTTGACATGGAGACCATACTCAAGATGGGCGCATGGTAATGCCCTACCGCAATTGACTGTCCTCGACATACACACTGAAGTGGCGTGAGGGGCTTCCCGACGTGAGGGAAAAACCGGCCAACATTCTCAGCGCTCTGAAGAGGATGCTAGCACGGAGGCAGGGGTCGGTCAAGAATCGAGCTCGGTCATGGAATGGCAGGAGCTGGTGAGCGAGACAGGTCTCTCGGCTTCACCTCAGTTTCTTCATTGGGTGCCACGAGATCGATCGGAAGTGTGAGGGTGTTTGTGAGGACATCGACGGCGAGTTGAGCCAATCCCGATAGGCCGGACGCAAAAGACTTCACGGGGAGATAGGTCACCTTCGGATCTTCCATCGCCCCCTGCATGGTGAACATCGCAGTCGCTAACCCCTTTCGTTCTCCTGCGATCACACGACCAAAGAGCGGGATGGTCTTGAGAAATTGCGAATAGGACCCGAACGGACTTACCGCGACAGCCAGATCCAGATGATCGGTCGGCAAGTCATAATTCCCGGCAGCCGTAATCCGTAGAATCGGGCTATCGATGATCAGATTTTCCGTCTGAAACATGCCGTTTTGAATCGCAACGGTCGCGGTAATTCTGTTGTACGGCAATCCTTCCTTTTCCAGATCAACCTTCCCTTGCAACACCGCAGGGACGTTCAAGAGGCTGATGATTTTCCATATCGCCCGCTCATTCGATTTGAGGACACGCCCATTTTCCAACAGGACCTCGATTTTTCCGTTCAATGAAGGATAGATTCCATGGGGATTGCGTCCGTGTCCACGAAGCACTCCGCTCAAGCGAGCTTCGCCCGACACGCCATGGATCTGCGCATTGGTCAGTCGCAAGAGATCATCAAATTCCACTCCGGTGGCTCTGAACGAGAGATCAATATCCGCCGGTGCCTTGGGAGGAAGGTGCGCCACAAGTCGTCCGGCTACGTGGCCATGACTAGACTCCCCGGACAAACGGTCGATGTCAAGCACTCCATCCTGAATATTGATTCGAGCGGAGAGCGCGGTCAACTTCATATGTCTATAGTGTCCCCTTGCAACAGATGCAGACATGGTCACGTGACTGGTCGCCGCCAAGGTTTCAAGGAATTCCCTCATCGGAGACCGCTCGCCCTTTGGAATCACAAGGCTCAAATCGAGCTGGTCGGATTCGATCTTGCCGGTGATGGCAGGTTTCACCAACCAGTTTCGAACCGTAGCTTCAAGGGCAAGATCGCTGTCTTGAAGCCTGAATGAGAGCCGCTTGAGGTCAACCTCATTGCGCGCAAATCGTACACGAGCATAGAGATCCTGAAGCTGTCCACTGACTCCGTTCACACGCATCAAGCCATTGGTCATCCCCATCCATCCCGTCACTCTCCACGCCTTCCAGTCTGTTCCTTTGCCCTTGATATCAAGCGAAAGATCGAGATTACCCGCCTCAAGCCCGGCCTTGGAAACCCATTCCGGCAAACTCGACATCGACAAGCTTCTTGTCATGATCGCCATATTGATCCGGAAGCGATCACCAAGGTGCATGGTTCCCTTCGCAGGTATGGTTATCCTGGGTAAGACGAGCTCCACCCGATCCAATGTCACGCCGCTTCGGGGAGGCAGGATGCCATCAAACTCCACCGTGGCGCGAGCTCCGATGGGTTTCTCCAGTGACCCAAGTACCACTTTGGCTTCATCGAATGCGAATGAGCCTTTGATTTGCGGCTTTGACGTCGAGCCTGACAGTACCACCGTCGAGCTCAGTGTTCCCTCGAACACCCCCTGTTCGATAGCGGTGGATCTGAACAGCCGCTCCAACTGAGACGCATCTCCCCGTGCGTGAATGACAAAATCTTGAAAGAGACTCGTCGTTCCACCGGTGATCATCCCTTGGACTTGCAGAGCTGTTTCCCCAAGATGCCCAACCACTTCCTCAAGTTGCGCGGATCCACCCGTCAAGATGAACCGCCCTTGGATCCCGGTCAACCGCTCTGGCAATGCAACATGGCTGAGACTTACCTGGCGAGCTGTAATCTCCCCGCCTTCGAAAGTAATCTGATCGGCCCGATCCAATGGACCGACGAGACGAAACGTCCCCTCCGCAATTCCCTCAAGGTTATGGATACCTGCCAGGATCTTTAGGACAAGCTCCGTCTTTACGGTCTTTCCAAGAAATTCCACCAATGGCGCCACGGCCATTTCTCCCGTAACCTCCAGTGCCAGCATTGGTCCTTTCTCTAGAAACGACACGTCAGCCTTTCCGTCGGTAAGTTGCATCGCTCCATACGTTCCGGTCACTTTCGTGATACGAACACGTCCGGTTTCCACCATGACCACCGCGGCCAGGTCTTGCACTGCCGTGCGATCACGACCGATGACGCCTTGTCCGTCGCGAACCCGGAACTCTCCCGTGGTCAACATGTGTTGACCGGTCATCGTAGACCCAGTCAGCGTGGCACGAACCGCCTGCACGCTACCGTCGATCTGGTGGTCCGCCAGAAACGCCGGCAGTCGCGGTGAAATCCAATCCGGAGGAATTGTGTTCACCAGCTTGCGAACAGCGACGGGAGCGCTGGAGAATGTAACGGAAAAGGTGGGTTGAGGAGTCAACAGCCCCGCTAGGTTCGCATGACCTGTCAGCGCAATGTCGCTCAACCTCGCGGTCATGTCGGACAACACCATATCGTATCCGGCAATTCCCGGCAGTACCCGGACTGAACTCCGCAGATTCAGAGCACCCTGGAGCTGTTCAGAAACCGGTCTGGGGCCAAGAAAGTCGGCCGCTTCGCGAACCCTCAGATCTGCTACTTCTATCTGCCCTTCAAATTGATACCCTGACGGCGGCTCCCCCGCCTCTTCCCCGGTCAAAGATACTGATGCGTCCGCCCCTTTGACCACTCCATTGAGCGAGAGAGTCGACACCCCTCCTGCGCCTTGATGCCTGACCGATGCATGCAATTCTGCAAGTCCGCGGTCTGGCCTGATCACCATGGAAAATTCGACATGGTCCAACTTCGCCGACCGAATTCCATCAGTCCTCGCGGCATCGATGACGGTGATCATACCGTTCGCGATCTTGGCTTCTTTGATCCTGAACGTCCCGGCCATCATGTTCATCGTTCTCAGGTCGGTATCTGCCTGGGCGCTCTCCCCATCAAAAATATTCCAACGGCCATCTTCATTCCGCCTAAGAGCCAGCACCGGTTCTTCGATCAACAATCGCTTCCCAACGACTTGTTTTTTAAGGAGAGGTCCCAGGCGCAGGACAAGATCAACCCGTTTGGCAGTTAATACGACTTGCTCCGACTGGGGGGCATGAATCGCAACATCAAGGAGCTCTGCACGTATACTCGGGAAAACGACCAATCGAACACGACGAACGTCGATTTTTCGGCCCAGGCCCTCTTCGAGTTGTTCAAGAACAAAATCTTTGAGATAGTCTTGCCCTATCAACTCCCGTGAGAACGCGAGGAAGGCTCCCACCAATACTACCAAGCTGAGTACGATCAACAAACTCAGTCGAAAATGGGACACCACCCCCCCCTCGATACCACGTACAAGTCCTGTCTGGCATCTTACCGGATCAACCAGGTGAAATCTATCAACTCACCGATCTACAAGGGATTTCTCAACGAGCTGTTGACTTCGACTATAAACGTCACGATCCTCACAGAGCACATTCCTTCCACTGACGTCTCCCCCGGAAACGACGACAACCTAAAACTGGAGTAGACTGGCAGCTTCGGCGGTCCTCGACGAAAGGAGCGGATCGATGAAGCGGTCAAAGTTTTTGGAAGAGCAAATTGTGTACGCTCTTCGTCAAGCTGAGTCTGGTACCCCAATCGGCGATCTATGCCGACAATTCGGTGTGGCCGAGGCCACCTTCTATGCCTGGAAGAAGAAGTATGCCCATCTGGGCGTCAGTGAACTCCGCCGGCTGCGGCAGCTCGAAGAAGAAAACAGCCGGTTGAAACGGCTGGTGGCGGCTCTCTCGCTGGACAAGCACATGCTGTCGGAGGCGCTCCGAAAAAAAGTCTGAGGCCCGCCCGCCGCCGGGAACTGGCCCACTGGTTTC
>JAHBWT010000024.1 GCA_019636815.1 Nitrospira sp. | reverse complement strand
GCTGGAACTCGGCGTACTCCTCGTTGATCATGAGGCCGCGCAGCAGCTTGAAGGATCCACCGATCAGGAGTTGCTGCGTATGATAGAACCCTATCAGATCAGGGACCTGAGCAATCGCTACTTGATTGAAGCGATCCCCGAAGCCGTTGCGGATCCCGCCATGGACCTTGAAACCCCAGGGATGCCCGACCTCGAGCTTGCTATCGTTATATCCCGTCGTCTGAATAGCTTGCGAGGTGGCAGCCCCCGTGATATTCCACGGTGTATAACGATCGACCTCGGTAATGTTCTTGAACGTCGGTTCCCAGGCCCCGAGCGCTTTCAGGATTTTCGCCCGGGCCTTCGTCCGCTCCACCCCGGTCGCCCGAAGCAGCGGGTGCGTCAACTCGATACGGGCCAGGACTTCATCGATGGTCAGCGGTGCGGTGCGAGTCGCCTGCGCCTGCACGGCGCGTGAATCGATCACCGGGTCCGCCAGTGCGGTCATTGGCAGGAGAATCAACATGGCCAATACCAGAGCGATCATCAGGATGCTCCTTTCACATCGGGTGGCGGACGGCGCCCACACTAGCAATCTCCCGTTCATTTTTCAAAATAGATAAAACGGATTGGAGTTATCGGCTAATCCGATGTATAGTGTCTTCCCTAATTCGAGCCCTAGGGCCATATGGATTGGCTGAACTATCACCACCTGCTGTATTTCTGGTCCGTGGCCAAACACGGCACCATGACGAAGGCCTGCGAAGAGCTCCGCCTCGCGCAACCGACGATCAGTGGACAGATCCGCCTTTTGGAAAATACGCTTGGGGAGCAGTTATTCATCCGCACCGGACGCCGGCTTGCGTTGACGGAGATCGGCCACCTCGTCTTCAAGTATGCGGAAGACATCTTCGCGACCGGTCAAGAGCTCTTGAACACGGTCAAGAGCCAAGGAAACGGGCACCCCACACGGCTGGTCGTGGGCATCGCGGACGCGGTCCCGAAACCGCTCGCCACTCAACTCCTCAAGTCTTCCCTGAAACTGTATCGGCCGACTCGCTTGATCTGCCAGGAAGACAAACTGCGCCAACTGCTGATCGATTTGACCGCGCACCGGTCCGATCTGGTCATTGCCGATACGCCGGCCCCGGCGGGGATCAAGGAGCACATTTACACCCATCCGTTGGGTGAATCGGGAGTCACGCTGTTCGCGACGGCGAAGTTGGCCTCGCAATATCGTCGAGACTTTCCGCACTCGTTACGGAACGCGCCTATGCTGCTCCCCAGCTCGAATGCCATGCTCCGACGGCTGCTGGATCAATGGATGGTCAACCATGGCTTGCACCCTGTCATCGTCGGAGAGTTCGACGACAGCGCCACCTTAAAGGCGTTCGGACAGGACGGATACGGTCTCTTTCCCGGCGCATCGGTGATCAAAAAGGAGATCTGCCGCCAATACCGAGTGCAGGTGGTCGGACAGTTGGAGGCGCTCAAGCAACATTTCTACGCGATCACGGTGGAACGGCGCGTCAAGCACCAGGCGGTTCTTGCGCTCGTACGAACCGCCCGAATGGAGCTGCTTAGTTAGCACCTCCAGCGATACTTCACAGGCTATTGGACGACTGACTGATACGCCACCACAAACCGTTCGAACCCTTCTACTGCTTTACACCAAATGTTTGTGGAAACCCCGGCGTGCTTAGTATGATGTCGGCGGTCCATGCTGATGGGCCATCGGCGTCGTGAGATGCAAAAGGAAGGCGACTCGTGAGCAGCTTGGATTTTGGCCTGAGAAAGAGAATCCGTTCTCTCAGTCAGGAGCCGTCCGACTCGAACGCGATCTCCGTCGACGAACTTGGCACCTCGGTTAACCTCCAATCCTGGGAGAAGGCTCAACTTGCAACCGGATGGAGGTTTTCCTCTCGTTTGCCGGTGGTCCTGGTTCTGCTCTTCTTGCTGATCGTTATTTTCGTCCCGTGGACTCAAACAATCACCGTGACCGGCCAACTGTCGGCCTATACTCCGTACGAGCGGCCACAGGATATCGAGGCTCAGATTACCGGCCGCATCAAGAAATGGCACGTGAACGAAGGGGACGAGGTCAAAGAAGGAGATCTCATTCTCGAATTGGAGGACTATGATCCCAACTTCATGTCACCCGACTTACTCGTCTTCTTGGATCAACGGAAGAGGGCATTGGAGCAGACCAGGAGCGCCGCTTTGGGCAAAGTCGAACAGCTAGACAAGCGAATCCGGGAAATGCGGAATCTGGTGAAAGCCGCCGTACCCTCGGCGGATGCCAGGGTGATCGAAGCCGGAAACAAAGTGCGCGAAGCGCATCAGAAGGTCGAGGCAGCCCGAATCGCCGCTATTACGGCAGCGCTTAACCTCGAACGGCACCAACAACTCCTCAAGAGAGGTTTGGTTTCTCAGCGAGAGGTGGAGCTGGCGATCCAAGGAGATACCGCGAGTCAGGCCGCTCTCGAAGGGGCGCAGGCCAATCTCCAAGCCGTTGAACAGGCCATGAAGTCACTCGGCTTCGGACGCGACCAGGTGAGCGCAGAGATGTTGCAGCGCCTACTCGACGCGCAGGCGGCTCGTGACGCATCGGTGGCCGAAGCTGCCAAAGCCGCCGACCAACTTGCTGAGGTCTCGCTGCGATTGTCAAACGCCGAGCAACGTCGTCTCGCCAGCAAGATTTTGGCTCCGATCGACGGCACGATCGTCAAAATGGCCAAAGTCGGGGTCGGCGAAACGGTGCGGCAAGGGGATAGGTTAGTCCGCCTCTCTCCCATCAGCATGGACAAGGCGATTGAGATGACAGCGGATGGGCTGGATGCCCCCCTCTTGAATATCGGTCGGAAGGTCAAAATCCTTTTCTACGGAATCCCGGCCATTCCGTTGCCCGCATGGCCCGAATTGATGGCCGGTACCTACACCGGTGTGATCAAGGTGATCGACCAAGTCGATGATGGAAAAGGAAATTACCGATTCTGGGTCGTTCCGGCCTTCGACGATCGTGTCTGGCCGGAGCAATCACATGTCCGCCAAGGCACCAAAGCAATGGGGTGGGTCATTCTCAACCGGGTACCGCTCTGGTATGAACTGTGGCGTCGATTCAACCTGTTCCCCCCTGATTACGAGGAGCGATCACACACGATCTTCGATCTTGATAAGTTTCTGGGGAAAGCTGGACAGAAGGCTGGGCAGAGTGCAAGGTAATCCTGACTCCTCACCGATGCCACTACACCCCCAGACCGTCCGGACAATCGATACAGAACCGACAATCGAGTTTCAGGAGGGTGACGACCGCGTGGTGCCGGTCGAATCACCAAGAAGGAGTTGGCGATCAGCGTAGGGCGTCAGATCAGGGTCGTTCGAGATAAAAATGACGGTCCAGGGCTCCTCTTTTGAGCAGAGCCGCCGAAGGATGGTGTCTCGCAAGGTCGGCTGCATATCGTGAATCAGGCCGTCGCAGATGAGGAGTCGCGGCCGCCCCACGATGGCGCGTGCCAGCAAAATACGCAAGATATGATTTGAGGTAGGCATCTCTCCCAGTGCACTGATATCGGAATTAATCCCTTCTGGAAAGGTCGCGACCTCTTCCTGGAGCTGAGTGAACCTCAGCGCCCAGCGGACATCGTCGTAGGAGACGGAGGGACGTCGCCATGCGATATTGTCCGCAATCGTCCCGTCGATCAGTGACAGCTGTGAATCGATCATGAAACCACGATGCTGATTGATAAGGTTCAGATTCAGATCGCGAAGATCAATGTCGTTGTAGGAGACGAGCCCGCTGGTCGGCAATTCGAGACCGGCCAACACTCTGGCCAACGACATTCTTTCTGTCCTCGTCCTCGCGTAGATCGCCACTGTCTCACCGGGCCGAACCTCCAGATCAAAATCGGCAATTACGGGTACGCCGTCATGAACCACACCTAACCCGTCACACCTCACCCGGATACCATGAGTCTTAGAGTCAAGGAGGGTCACCGTCGACGACGGGAGCTGGCGCTGATCTTTCGGCAGCGCGAAGACTGACTCGAGTTCCTCCAAAGCCGTGAAGAAGTAATACACGTGTCCGATACTCTTGACCACCGCATCAAAGTTGGAAATCAGGCCCCCCACCACGACTTCCACCGCGACCAGTTGGCCGATGGTCAATTGGTCGATGGACAGAAGCCATCCGGCCAATGCCAAGGCGCCACCGTGTGTGAGAGCTTGTCCTCCCACAGAGGCGATAAATTGGCGCAGCAGGACGGCGAAACGCGCCCGACGGCATTCGATATACTTTGCGGTAAGCTGGTCGGTCTTCTGAACGAGCAACGTGTGGCTGTCCGTCACCTTCATGTGCAAGACATTTTCTGAAATTTCCTGTATCCAGCGCAGCACATCGTACTTGGCGTGAGACATGGCGATGGTCGTCCGCAATCCTCCACGAGACAGAACGAAAAAAATGATCGCGAATCCAAGAAGCAGAACCAGATTAAAGAGAATGAAGTATGGGTGATAGAAGACCAAAATCGTCATCCCGACGACGCCGCCGACGATCACATGGACCAGATCCACAAGAAGAACCGACAATGCGCGCTGCATGAACACCGTTTCCATGAAGTAATTCGAGACCCGGGGGTTGAATCCTTTAAGACGGGTATGAAGGAGCTTCTGACTCATGGCAAACGCCGTCCTGACAAACAGTCGACGTTGGAGCACCTCGACGGCATAGTGTTGCAACGTTTTGAACAGTCCGACAAATACCAGCACGACAACCATGATACTGGTCAATGTGACAATCATCACTGGCTGGATTGCAAAAGAGAATGTGTTGACCAATTCTTGCACGGTCAAGGGAACGATGAGCGAGAAGAGTCCGATCACAAACGCATATGCAACGACAAGAGTCAGGATTCTGCGCTCTAGTCGGATGAACTTCCCCAAATGCCTGGAAACTTGGAAAAAGTTATGCTGATTTTCTCCAGAAGACTGTGTCATACGAGCTGATGCTCCTCATCATCATGCGGGTTGGGTCATGCAACCTGTCTTGAAACCAGACGTTCCAGGGGCCCTCGGCCATTCCCGTGACCCACTCGGCTCTCCCGCTCACGAGCCCCGCTCGTTCAACGGTACATAACCGACATCGGAACAAGCGGGCTTTTAGCCCAGGCTCCGATGGCCCATTGGTAAAGAGCTAACGCCTTATAGTACTCGGCCTTAGCTCGAACCACCTTGCTTTCCGAGTCTATGGTGTTGCGTTCCCGAAGATTGACGAACAGCACGGTGCTCGAGCCGACGTCGAAGCGAAACCCCTCGCCTTCTTCGACGATTTCGGCAAGACGGAGAGCCTGTGTAGCTTCTTCCATCCGCTCGCGGGCTCGCTCGATCGCGGATAATGCATCATCCACATCAACAACGACTTGTTTCTCTCGAAACCGCTGCGCCATCACGAGCCGCTCCGCTTGTCCCTGCGCCTGAAGCACTTCTCCGCGGCTGCGACGCTGCCAAAGAGGAAACCTCAGCTCAATACCAAATCGATAGCCTAATCCGAGAACAAATTTCTCCGGCGCGCGTGCCGGTGACGCCTCGAAGTCTAAGCTTGGAAGCAAGTTGTTCTTTGCCAGGGCAAGGTCGATGTCGTTAATCTTCGCCTCAACCTCGATTTCCTTCACCTCAGGCCGTTCCGACATTGCTCTTAGCTTGTGCGCCATGACGTCATCTGCGGTCGGCATCCCCCTCTCTTCCGGGAAGTCTGGGACACGATCTATGGGCGGGGTTGTCGGAGAGCCGCTTTCCCATAGAAACATGGAGAGCTTGAATTGCTCCTGCTCAAGCAGTCGCCTGGCCGCGACGGCAACCTCGCGCCGGCGGTGCACCTCCTGACCGGCTTCCGTCACCTCGATTGCGGCGACTGCGCCAGCCCTCGCGCGCTCTGCCACCTGCTTAAAGCGGTCTTCCGCCACGACTACCGCTCTCTTCTGGACGTCGAGCAGTTTGGCAGCCGCCACCCACTCCCAGAATTGATGGGCGGCGGCCAAGAAGAGATCTTGCCTGGTCTGTGCAACCTTGATTTCCGCGCGAGGGACAGCCAACTCCGACCGCTGCAGTTCAGCCCGTTCGGGATTGATCATCAGGCCCCTGAGCAGAGGCAGGAAGCCGCCCAAAACGAGTTGCTGATTATGAGAGCCGAACGACAGATCGGGAATTCTCGCGTCGCCAATCGCTTGTCGGAATCCGGCGCTGCCTTTAAAACCCCAGGGGTGAAGCGCTTCAACCACGGTGTCGTTAAAACCCACCGTTTGAGTTCCCCTGCTCGGGTCGCTGCTCGGAATAAAGCGTTCAAGTTCCGTGTCATTGACGAGGTTGGGGTCAAACGCGCCAAGCGCCTTCAATATCTTGCCGCGGGCGATCGTCTTTTCAGCTCCGGCTCCCCTGAGAAGCGGATGAGCTCGATCAATCCTTGAATGGAGTTCGTCGAGACTGAACGGAATAGGCGGGAGTCGTTGGGTCACCACCGGTACTTCTCCGGCCTGACCGGCGTAGCCGACCACCGGCAGCAGGAGGAGCGAGCCAAAAACGCATGACAGGACTTTCATGAGGAGACTCCTTTCTGTTCTACCAAGGCCGGTTTGACTAGAGCTTCGAGAAGCAGCATCCCGTAACGATCTGATCGGACGGATTGGGAGCGAAGAGCATAGATCCAGGCGATAAGGGTGATACCTGGAATGTCGATCGTAGTCCCGCCCTTTTTCTGATGCAAGTTTGCTGAATGCGTCCAATGCGGAGACCCGGTAGCATTCAGCCAAGCTCGGGGAGTTAAAGGCGATGGACGTAAACTAATCAAGTCCACCCCCAACACAGCTTGGCCGAGATAGAGCAGCGCTGTTGCACCGGGGCCGACTGCGTGAACTCCCAAGAGATGGCGGTCACCTTGATGCAACAGCATCCTGATGAACCCGGCATTGTCGCCCATGATGCGACTATGCGCAATCTCTTGATAACAGGCGACACCGCTCTCGGACGGGACCTTCCTCGCCGTCAACATGCGCTCCGGCTCTCCAACGACCGACATTTCGGAGAGAGACCAACTCGATGATTGAAGGGCAACCTAAACAATAGATGGTGAAGTTGAGCGAAGATAATGATGCGCGCTCAGTCGGTTGATCGGCTCGAGCATACCTGGAATTTGGCATTCCAATCGAGGTCGATGCGCCGAAGGTGCGTCTACCTGAGCAAGACAAAGAGCGCGAGACCACAGCGTTGCCTCACCGTATCGATCTCTCGTCATGGCGCCCCACGGCCCTGAGCAGCCGCTCCCGCTCCTGATCCTCGAGTTCTTTCCATTCGCCCGCTTTCAACCCTTCGACGGTAACATGCATGATCCTCGTGCGGTGGAGCTTGATCACGCGATAGCCGAGCGCGTGGCACATACGCCGGATCTGCCGGTTTCGCCCCTCGGTGAGAACAATATGAAACCGATCGCCTCCCACCCGAGTCATTCGACAAGGCTTCGTCTTGCTCCCTAGAATGACCACGCCCCGAGACATCTGATCCAGGAATGTTTGGTCAAAGCGGCGATCCACCCGCACGAGATATTCCCGCTCGTGGCCGAATTCGTTACGGAGGATTTTGTTGACGATGTCACCGTCGTTCGTCAACAAAATCAGGCCGGATGAATCTTTATCCAGTCTTCCGATCGGAAAAATCCGCTCATGATGCCCGATTTCCGCAATGATGTTTCGGGGAACATGAGCCTCACTCGTTGTCGTCACGCCGACCGGCTTATGGTACTTGAGGTACAGGCTCGCCTTACCCCAAGGGATCACGCGCCCCTCGCGGGCAATGATGTCCGTGGGCTCTACGTGATCACCGAGTTTGGCCACCCGGCCGTTAATCGTGATGATGCCCGATTCGATCAGGCGGTCGGCTTCACGTCGAGAGCAAATCCCCTGCTCGGTAAAAAACTTATTGATGCGGATGGTGCGAGCCACGGGAAATTGGTCTAGTTCCGGATACTCAAACAGGTTGCCAGCAAGGCCGCAGCGAGCGAAGGCGCGAGTCATACGGTTTGGTGTCCATCGAGCGTCTGAGCGAGGCGAGAACGATGCGGGCAGCCTGTTTCAGTATCCGGCTTAATGGACCCGTCTGCCGGCCCTGATCCGACCGAGCATACGATAGATCAAGCGCGCGACGGTAAATTGCGGCGCGACAAAGCCTTCAATCGGCGCGATCTCGCTGACATCCATCCCCACAATCCCCGGTCCGTTGGCGAGGGCAGTAATCAGATTGAGCGTATCATACCAGCCGAGTCCACCCGGCTCAGGGGTTCCAAGGGCGGGTACGAGCGAGGCGTCCAGGCCGTCGCAGTCGAACGTGAGATACACGGGTGTTCGGCAGGCCGCAACCACGTCAGGGATCCATTTCGACGCCCTGCCTTCATACGGGCCCGACGGATCAAGAATGGTGGCTGCAAAAAACGTCGTGATCCGGTCTACCGAGTCGATACGGGCTACCTCTTCGGGGCTAATGGATCGGATCCCGACCTGTACCAGGGACAAATTGCCCTCTACTACCCGTGCCATGACGCTCGCATGGCTGAACGGATTGCCGAGATAGGCATCCCGTAGATCTCCGTGGGCATCGACCTGCACGACGGTCAGGTGTGGGTACCGCTTGGCGTGGGCTCGAATCGCTCCCAAGGCGCCGGTATGTTCACCGGTCAGTGTGACCACAAACCGTCCGGCTCCGACATGGGGGGAGACAAACGCCTCGATGGCGTCGACTGCCGCGCGATCGACCTTTCCCCCGAGATTCAATGGTACAGCGGTCGCGATGCCGCCCCATTCGCGATAGGGCTCGACCCGGAGTTGTTCGTCGTAGCATTCAACCTGGCTGGACGCTTCCAGGATGGCCGATGGACCACGGTCTGATCCACGGATGTAGCTGGAGGTATGTTCGTAGGGAGCCGGCAGCACATAGACGCCCGCTCGGTCCGGATGGCACCAAGGTTCGTCGATGCCCAGAAAATTGCGATCCGCCCCCTCCCAACCAACGGGAAGCGTCATAAGCGTTCCCCCCTTCAGTTAGGTGGACAGCTGAGGCATCACCGACGTATCCACCCCATCAGCCCCTACTTGCGGGGACGGTTGAGAACGTTCTCCGGTGGAATGAAGACCGCCAGGGCGATCACCGTCGTCCACTTCCCCTTTTTCCCAACGGCGGACTGAGTGATGTTCAACGTCTTCACGATTTTTCCGCCCATCTTAAAAACCTGTTCCCGCTCTTTCCATGCGACGTTCGGATCGAACTCGACTCCTAAGGTGGTCGCCAACATCTGCGCCGCGAGATCCTCGGTGTATTCTCCCGTCTCCTCATCCGTTTCGCCGTGCGCATGATGCTCCGAGAGATACCCGTATGTGCCGAAGTCCGTGGGTTTCGCGAGGCCGACCGAAGCTGAAATAAGCTGATTCCGCTCATTGGTCTCGGAACGGGCCATCACGCAGAACGTAATTTCTCCAGGCTTCAACAGCTGTTCTCCTCGTTTTCGGGGGATGATCTTGCAATAAGGAGGGAGGATAGAAGACACACTGACGAGGTTGCAGTACGCCACACCGGCACTGCGCAACGCTTCTTCGAACGAGGCCAGCTTCTCCTTGTGAACTCCCACACCTCTTGTGAGAAACATCTGCGTAGGTACCATCATCTCCCCTTTCGTCTGATAATCGACCCTTCTGGTTGTTTGGAGGTTGCTTGGTGACGTGTTCGCGAGCGGTCAGCCAGACAAACCGGACCGGATCTACTGCGTTAACGCGTGTGTTGTAGCAAGATTGGACCGGCTTCGCAATATCCGCTAGACACTTTTTTCGGGTGAGTTAGGTGGTTCCTTCAGATTCATGATAAGCATGCGCGGCTCTGTCATGTCTTCGATCGCCGCACGGACACCTTCGCGCCCTAACCCGGAATCTTTCACCCCACCGTAGGGCATATGATCCGCACGAAACGTGGGAATCTCGTTCGCCAAGACTGCCCCGACCTCCACATGACGATACGCATAAAAAATCTTATTGATGTCCTGCGTGAAAATGCCGGCCTGTAATCCGAAGTCCGATTGATTGAGCAACGCGACCGCCTCGCTCAGCTGACGATAGGAGGTGACCGTCACGACGGGGCCAAACACCTCTCGGCACGAAACGTTCATTTCGGGGTTCACATTCGACAGCACCGTCGCCTCAACCAGCGATCCCCTTCGCTTTCCACCCAACAACACGCGCGCTCCGTCCGCCACGGCTTCGCCGATCCACCCTTCCACCCGTTGAGCGGCAGCATCGTCGATAAGGGGGCCGATAGTCGTTGTTTCGTCGGTCGGATCGCCCATTTTCAACCGAGCGACGTGCATGAGCAGCTTGGTCGTAAACAGATCGGCGATCGAATGGTGAACAAAGATTCGCTGCACGGAAATACATGTCTGGCCGGCATACCCAAATCCGCCGGCGGCGCAACGCTGAGCGGCGAGCTCGATGTCGGCATCCGATTCGATCACGACCGCCGCATTGCCTCCGAGCTCAAGCGTAACTTTTTTCTTTCCACACTTGGCCTTCAACATCCATCCCACTGAGGCGCTACCGGTGAAACTCAGCAACTTGAATCGCGGATCGACCACCATCCGTTCGGCCAGGCGGTTGTCGCATGGCACGATATTCAGTCCACCCGGAGGAACTCCCGACTCTAACGCAACTTCTCCAAGCAAGAGGGCCGTCAACGGCGTTTGAGGAGCCGGTTTGATCAGAATTGGATTACCGGAAGCCAGCGCGGGCGCGACCTTGTGCGCCACCAGATTGAGCGGAAAGTTGAAGGGAGTAATGCCGAGAATCGGACCGATGGGGAAACGGCGAAGCAGGCCGATATGGGTATCAAAGCCTGGAGTCCAATCAAGCGGGACCACCTCCCCCGGAATCCGTCGTGCTTCTTCAGCCGCTACCGTGAATGTTTGAATGGCCCGGCTGACTTCCCGCCTCGCATCGGTAACGGGCTTGCCCGCCTCTGTCGTAATCGTTTGCGTGAACTCGTCCCGACGTCGATAGAGCAGCGTCGCGATTCGTTGGAGCATGTCGTATCGAGCATGGGACGGAAGCCGCCCCATGGGAGCGGCTGCGCTGGATGTCGACGTTACGGCCTGTTCGATATCGGACTCCGTCGCTTGTGTCATCTGCGCAATGAGCTTCCCGGTGAACGGGTCAACGACCGGAGCCGCAACTTCTCCCTGTTTCCATTGGCCATGAACGAGGAATGGTCGCGATTCCTGCACTGGAAGACTCGCTGGAGTCCGTAATGAAGCTGGTGCTAATCCGCCGCTTCAATCGGCGCGGCAGATTCAACGGGCGGTTGTTGAGTAGAAGTCGCCGTCTCTTGTGCGGCAACAGCCTTCGCAATCAGTTCTTCTGTTCCCCAATCGCGGATCGCCTCCAAGGTAAAGCCTTCATACGTCGAAACGCCATGACAGGACGGACAGTCCGGCATGGGAACTTTTCGGTAGAAGACTTCTGTCAGACAGGACATACAAACCCAAAAATCATCGTCGCGATGGGACGTGGGCCAGAATGATTGTACGGAATCCATAGGATGTCCTACCTCTTAGAGTGAACAGGACTAATGCAACAGATGCTCAATGTCAACATCACCCGTGAAGGCAGCCAACCACCGCCTTACTTCGGTTACTTTTTGACACTTTCCAGAAGTCGATCAATTTCTTCCGCGAACATCTCGAATGGAAATGCTCCAGGTATCGCGACGGCCGGCTCTTTGTCGGTCGGTTCATTCGCCGTTCGCATGAGAATGAAACCGGGAGTTCCATGAAACCCCCATCGGTTGGCTTCCTGACGATCTTCGAAGATCGCCTTGGTGTATCGGCCATCGTTGAGACATCGTTCAAATGCGGTTTGATCAAGACCAATCGCTGACGTATGCCGAAGGTACATTTGCTTGTCAAGTCGGCCCCCTTCGGCAAAGAGGCGATCGTGCATTGCCCAATACTTGCCCTGCGCTCCGGCGCAGCGCGCGGCCGTCGCGGCGTCGACGCCCGGCCCTTGATCGGCACGTGGATAATCGCGATACACGAACCGAACTTTCCCGGTATCGACATAGCGGGCCTGTATGCGTGGCCAGGTGTCTTTGAAAAATTTCAGGCAGTACCCGCATGTGAAGTCAGAGTATTCGATCAAAGTCAGGGGCGCATTGGCTTGTCCCCTCACCCGGACGTCGGTCTCGGTCGCATCTCCGGCAGAGACCGAGATAGACCAGAAGAGCATACTCCCCACACACAGCGAAACCACCCATCGGCCGATCGCCCGCAAAATAGCCTCATCTTCCTTCACAAAATTCGCGTGCGTACATAACGATCCTCGAGAAAAGTTCATCATCATCCAGTCGTTTATACACAACCGCGAACAGAGGCGTCAATGAAAGGTTCGCTCGTGCGAACACGCAGACGCCGATCGGATAACCACTGCACCTGGTGTTGTTAGGCAGGTACCGTTCCCGCAGACAACTCCGTAAGAATTCGGTCGATGTCTATCGCATCCAACGATTCTTTGACCAACAGCGCCTCGGCCAACGCAGTCAAGCTGGCCATGTGTTCGGTCAACACTCGCTTGGCTCGTTCGTAATTTTCAGTGACAAACTGCTTGATCTCGGAATCGATCTCCTTCGCAACTCGCTCACTGAGATCCCTTTTGGCGGTCCAATCCCGACCGAGGAATACCGAGTCGTTTTTCTGACCGAACGTCAACGGTCCCAATTTCTCACTCATTCCCCATTCACAGACCATCTTGCGAGCGAGATCCGTCGCCTGATTCAAATCGTTCCCCGCACCTGTCGTCACATGGTTGAACACGAGTTCTTCCGCCACTCGGCCACCCATCAGGACAGCCAGCCGATTACACAGGAATTCTTTGGTATAGCTATGCCGATCTTCGGTCGGTAACTGCATCGTGACGCCCAGCGCGCGCCCTCGGGGAATAATGGTGACTTTGTGCACGGGATCCGTCCCCGGCAAGAGCTTCGCCATCAGCGCGTGCCCCGCTTCATGATAGGCCGTGACCCGTTTTTCTTCGTCAGTCAGAATCATGCTCTTGCGTTCAGCTCCCATCAAAATCTTATCTTTGGCCATCTCGAAATCAACCGTGTCTACCTCAGTCTTGTTCTGACGAGCAGCCCACAGCGCCGCCTCGTTGACCAGATTCTCCAGGTCGGCTCCTGAGAATCCAGGCGTCCCACGCGCAATCTTGTTCAACTCCACGTTGGCCGCCATCGGCACCTTTTTCGTATGGACTTTGAGAATCTCCGCCCGGCCACGAAGGTCCGGCCGATCGACGACGACCTGGCGATCAAACCGGCCGGGGCGCAGCAGCGCAGGGTCCAGGACATCCGGTCGATTGGTCGCGGCAACCAGGATCACACCTTCGGTCGTATCGAAGCCATCCATTTCGACGAGCAGCTGATTCAGCGTTTGTTCCCGTTCATCATGGCCGCCACCCAGCCCGGCCCCCCGCAGACGACCGACCGCATCAATCTCATCGATGAAGATGATACAGGGTGCATGCTTCTTTCCCTGCTCAAACAGGTCGCGCACCCGCGAAGCCCCGACCCCGACGAACATCTCCACGAAATCCGACCCGCTGATGCTGAAGAAGGGAACTCCGGCCTCGCCTGCGACGGCTTTCGCCAACAAGGTCTTCCCCGTTCCTGGCGGACCGACCACCAACACCCCCTTAGGAATGCGGCCACCCAACGACTGAAACTTGCGAGGATCTTTCAAAAACTCGACGATCTCCTGAACGTCGTTTTTTGCCTCATCGACGCCGGCCACGTCGGCAAAGGTGACCTTCTTATGCTCCTCCGTCAACATTCGGGCACGGCTTTTCCCAAACGACAAGGCGCCATTCCCGCCGGATTGCATCCGCCGCATGAAGAATATGAAAAGCCCAAGAAATAGAATAAAGGGGCCCCATGTGTACAGAAATGCAACATACCACGGACTCTCGCCGGACGGTTTGACTTCGATCTGGACCCCCTTCTCCCTCAGCACTGTGATCAGTTCAGGATCATCCGCCGCATAGGTGTGAATTCGTGTATTGTCTTTCAAAACCGCACTGATATGATGGCCACGCATGATGACCTTTACCACAGCACCTTGTTCCACCTTCGCTATAAAATCACTGAAATAGACCTCTTCTTCGGGAGCATGCGTCGGAACGGAAAACATATTGAAAAGCAAGACTATGAACAAGGCAATCATGCCCCATAACAGCAGGTTTTTCATTCTGGCATTCATGGCTTCCCCCTCGCTCTATACTACTAACAACACGGCACACTCATCCTCAACGTTATTCGCCGTATCGTTGACGCTCGCGATTCATTCTGAACTTCAAGCTTCTAACTCATTAGCTTATCAGTAGTCACGATCATACGCAAAGCAAGTTCCGCATCACATGAAACGCTGGAGAAGAAACTATTCTCTTACGAAGTGGGGTGTCGGGAAAAAACACTGGAGGATTTTATCCGCAGCCGACAATTCCGTAAACCGATAAAGAGGTCGCGGCACGAGCAAGCTTGGTGTGGTGGTCCCAACGGGATTCGAACCAGTGTTGAAGCCTGGAGAGGGCTGGCCACCTGAAGAGCTGAACAAACTCACAAGTAAGCAATAACAGGGCGGTCTTCAAAAATATCATAAAGATTCAATTAGTTACAGTCTCGGAAATCAACATGTCCTGTTTCTATTTGATCGCCCGTTGACAGAGTGCCTTGATTTCTTCCGCCAACATAGAATTATGTAAAACCGTCATGGTCCAGTCTTGTGGGAGACACTCGGCTATCTTCTGTGGTGATGAGTTTTGGATAATTTCCGTGTTTGCCGCAGCAGATTGACTATGCCCCCGGTTTATAATCTAAGTGAGACACAACAGAAATCCATACGGAATTGAAGCCGGGTTTGGGAGGGCCGACACACAGGAGGTCCGCAGCAAGAAATCCAGATCTAGCTACCACACGCACCGCCTTGTGCGAGAAGTGATGCAACAAGCCACCATGTTGAACGGAGTCAGCGCTCGCCAATTTCGCGAAGAGCTCATTTTTTCAACAACATGCACCTCGTCACCGACTTTGGCTCTTGCCGGTCGAGGTTTCATTGTATCTTTGACGATACTTCATCGAAGTGTGTCTCCGTTCACCAAGGCTTTACAAGGACAGCGCTGCGCAGGCGGGTGAATTGAATTAGATTCAGACTGAATCCGTTTCGGTTCACCGACACCCCCTGTCAGCCTCAAATTAACCGCTTTCTTACAACACAGAAAACGTAGCATCAGCCCATTCGCTCACACTTTGCGGGAAGTTAGCGAAGCTGCATTCCCCGTCTCACCAATGGCTCGTCCTTTGCTAATGGGGAACAGATATAGGGCCTATCAGACCGGAACGGTAATCGGTAAGGGCCAATGGTCCGCATATGAAATTTATGCAAAGCGGCAAACTATTCTGTCGCATAGGAGGACACCTTGCAGTCTCGCGGGTCTCTTGATGGCCGGCTTATCGTTGATGGGCTGACCAAGGTGTGAGCGTCACCGATAGGTTCGACGCCGATGCGCGCCGAGTGGACATCATAAGAAAGCATTGGATCTCAAGGACCGGCATATCCCTACACCATGCCGATGAATCGCTGACAACTGGGTAATGCAATTGAGAAGCGAGTGCACTGCAGCCATGGCCAAAGTCTCTGCCGAAAGGAGGCGCCATGTGGATGTTGGTTATCGTTCTACTGAACACGGTGCCTGGGATAAGCACCGTGACATTGCTACAAACCTATCCCACATCCCAGGAGTGCCACAGCGAGCGCGATCGTATTGACGATGAAATGGCAAAGGCCTATCCAGATGAACACGACTTCGAGATTGCCTGTCGGTTCAACCCAGGAGCAATAATTGCCGGGTCGTAAGTTGACTGGACAGGGGCAGGCCAGATTTCGGGCAGCTACACCATCACCCCAATCTCATGGCTTGGCCCCTAGGCATCTGCGGGGAACAGGAAAATGTATCTACTGATTTTTTATATTGCCGGGTTCATAGCCTCGACTGAACGAAAGAAGTAGGAGAGTCCACTGTGAGAAGAATGCCCCCTTTCGACCTTTCAATCTTTATAGTAACTTTATTGATCATTGATGCCCTTTATGGAGGAACTTCCATCTACAGACAACTTGCCTATGGAGATCCTCCAAAAGTTCGACAAACCGTACAGTCGATCTTTACCGATCTGTCGGATGACGAAATTCAAGCTGGCAATTTCTCCCGTTCTTCGCCAGATGGTCTACCGGGAGCACATCTAAGAATTGCGCAGTTAGATTGGAATATAGTTTCTGCTGGACTCAAGGGTATCACCAGAGTCTGCCTGCCTCTGACTTCCTCAATGGACTGTCGTGAGTTTTTCCCTGTAAAACCGCCGAGCACTGTCCAGAAATTCGCTGGACCAGAGGGAACCATTGCTCGCCTGAGTTGGATAGGACGAATAAACGGCGATGCCTCCAGTGAGGCCGTCTTCATCGTTAGAGAGCGAGATCAGGCGATTTCTGGGACAATCAGGTATCAAGGGCACATCTATGATATTCGTCCGGTTGGTCGCGCGACCATTTCGATTGTCGAGGTGGATCCCCAACTCTATGTGGCCGATACGCCACCCCGTGTACGTAATAGATCACCGCGTATGCCAGACAAGTCACCTAAGGAACGTCGTAGTTCTTCACCCGCTAGGATCACCCCTCAAGCAGACAAACTGACGCTGCCGCTTCCCTCAACAATCCAGGTTCAGACGGGGCAAAAAACGAAAGTCGATGTGATGGTTGTCTACACCAAACAAGCAAAAACCACTGTAGAGGACTGGTGCAAGCTGTGTCTGATTACGGACAACATTCTTGTGGCAGTCGGAGAAGCCAATAGTAGTCTGGGTCCGAATAGCCAGTTAGAATTCCGTCTGGTGTATGTCAATGAGGTGGACTACCCTCAACATAGTGTTAACACAGACTTAAGTTACCTCCAAGGAAAGGGGGGACCGACAGACCCATTTCTCAATCAAGTTCATCAATGGCGTCGTGACAATAAGGCAGACGTCGTCAGTCTATGGGTGGAGTATGACAATCCGGAACCATGTGGCGAATCTTACGGACCTATGAAATGGGTGTCATCAGGAACATGGGATTATAACTACGCAGATCCAGAAAACTGGGCCTTCTCTGTTGTGCGACGGAATTGCGCCGCCAACTTTCTCACATTTCACCATGAATTAGGGCATGTCATGGGGGCAGACCATGACCGCGCCGATGTTGAGAGGCGAGGGGGTCCTCCCCTTACTGGATACGGGTATGGATATGTGAACGAGAGCAGCCATGAGGCCACAATCATGGGAGTTCCGATCAAACCCGCGTGGTTTGTCAACATGTGGTCGAGCCCTTCGGATCCGTTTCCTACGGGATCTTCTGCGGGTACATCAATCGACAATAACCTGCGGGTATTAAATGAGACGGCTGGCCAAGTGTCCCGCTTCAGCGACCGACTTTATCTCGATAATTCACCTCCTGCTGAACCATCTGATTTACGAGAGGAATGAGGTTTCAGAATCGCTTGTTAATCCCGAGATATTAAGATGGCCAACCGATCTCCTAGCGTAAGTCGCTCCGAACCACTCACTATTCGACGAACTATTTTCATCGAAATCCAATACGGGCTTGACGCGATTTTTTCTGTCTGTGACTGCAACCTAACCGATTCCCCCAATCGAGACCACAAACACACTATGGCAAGAAGATCGCCCGTCCTTTCGCACCTCTCTCGTCAAGCCACACCATTCGCGTTCAAAGAATCGGGCCACAATCTTACATTCTGACAAGGAGGGCACTCATGAGGAGGTCTAGAGGTTGGTTGATAATAGCGTTTCTACTCTTCGCAATGGCGAACGTTCACTCTACCGTGCTGGCGGCAGGCAATATTACGGTCAATATCAACGGTCTGACATGCAGCCCAGCATTGACACCGGGACTAACCCAGGTTCTGATTGCAACACACTGCCCCTCCGCGACTCCTCAGATCACCATCACAGACCTAGATGCAAGCAACAAAGCCAGGGTCATTACAGAAGGGGTCGATAGCGCTTCCGACATTCTCACAATCAAGAACGCATTGATCACCGCAAATACGACTCTGACAAATTTCCACATCATATTCAAAAAGCAGTTCGACTCCGGACCCAACTCCCCACCAAATGTATATTACAAACCACATTTATACGGAAAGATGACTGCCGTCAGTCCCAACAAAATCACCGCTACATACAGATTGAAGGATTCCTCGGGAAATATCCTCTTGACGTCGTCGCTTACTCATATGTGGTCCGAAGGAGCAAATATCAATAAAACCAAGACACCAGCCCCACAAGCACCCAACTTTAGCGGGGCGCGAACACTGGAGGTAGACCTCAACATCGAAAACCTTACTGCCGGCAGCACACTGGATTTCCGCACAACCAACCCATTTATGAAATACCACAATCAAGCATTTCCTCAAGATCCTCCTATGTGTCTAACTGAGTCTGACACTGACTATGACCCTATCTGTGGGGGACAGAGTGACCCAGAGCCGACGGCCACACCGCTTCTCGACACGGTCTTGAAGCAGATCGGTCCTGGACGTGAAGGTTGCCTGGGAATCTATTTCCCCAACTCTGGCTGTGTGGGTGTCTATATCAAGTAAGCATTGTGCGCCTAATCTGGCCATTAGCAGTGATTAGATTTAGGAAGGAACGCATGAGCATTGTCTTTCTCCTTGAGTGAAGTTTATATTTGCCCACGGGTGCATACTGAGGGAAGCAGCACAATGTATGGGGCTACATGCCAAACCGTACTTTTCAGTCGAAGGAGCTGCACTGTCCCCATTCTGTTACTCTGGACTGTTTCTCTCAGCCCCTGTGTGGATAGCGCTCGAGCTCAAACCATTCCCATCACGCCATCCGGATTAAACACGCAGGTCAGCGGACCGATCGCTGTTGGGGGGAAAACTCAATTTAATATCACCGGTGGAACAAGACCTGGAGACGGAACGAACCTGTTTCATAGCTTTGGTCAATTCGGGGTCCCTCATAACAGTATTGCAAATTTTCAGAATGATGCCGGGATTCCGACAGCCAACATATTAGGTCGCATTACCGACGGCAACATCTCAAATATCTATGGATCAATTCAAACCACTGATTTTGGGAATGCCAATCTATTCCTCATCAATCCAGCAGGATTCTTATTCGGGCCAAATGCGACGCTGAACGTTGGTGGAATGGTCACGTTCACATCGGCAGACCATTTGAGGCTCAATGACGGTGCGAAGTTTAACGCCATTCCAAGCACAACCGCAGACGCCTTATTAAGCGCCTCCCCTGTCGCAGCATTTGGATTCCTCGGATCTAATCCAGGAGTGATTACGGTTCAAGGCAGTCAACTTACCGTATCAAACGGTATGGGAATTTCTCTGATTGGAGGAAACGTCACAATTGAATCAGGAACTTTGAATAGCGGCACTGTCCAACCTGCACGCCTCTCTGCACCAGAAGGCAAGGTTCAATTAGCCAGCACTACATCTCCCGGCGAGTTTGATGCCGCGACTCTTCAGCCACGTGCGAATGTAAATGACACATCGTTCAAGTCGTCTGGGGTCATCGTTCTGACTCCGGGCTCAAACATCAATATCAACGACAAGGGTACAGTCTCCATTCGCAGCGGCCAGTTCGCCATCACTGTAAATGATGCTCTGCTCACCACCACCGAGAATGCCGATTCCTCCGATACGATCAGTCTTATGAGAGAAAGTTCGATCGTGACATCGAACTCTGGGGCCGATCCAGGAGCGAGCATTCAACTGGTTTCCAGTCACCTGGCCATGGAGGGTGCCCTGCTGAGAAGCAGTGCGGTCGGCGAAGGAGCCGGTGGCAATATTTCCGTGAATGCCTCGTCTATCGCACTTGTCGGCGGTGCACAAATAGCCAGCAGTACCGACGGGAACGGATCCGCAGGGTCGGTCCATATCGCCGCGACGGATTCTCTGACCATTTCCGGGTTCGATACAACTGGCACGCTCACCGGAATCGCCAGCGATCTTCCCGTGATGGCGAGTGGCGTCTTCAGCAATACCTCCACAGAGGGAGTTGGCGGAGCGCTTACTATTGTTGCCCCGCGACTCACTGTCGAAGATACGGGTCGAATCGCCACATTCACATCAGGTGACGGAGCAGGAGGCAGCGTCTCCATTGATTCAGGGGAAATTGGCCTCAAAACCGGCGGACGAATATTCACCGGTTCAGGACTAGACTTTGTCACATTCGAGACACGCGGGAATGGAAAGGCTGGAGACATTGCAGTAGTTACCGACTCACTTTCGATTTCTGGAATAGATACGTTTGGTGCAAACAGTGCTATCAGAAGCAAGCCAGAATCAGTGGGAGATGGTGGCTCTATCTCTGTCACTGCGCGGTCTATCGTGCTTCACGACCAAGGAATGATTGAAACGATTCCCTTTGGTACTGGACGCGCCGGCGATATTGCCCTTACCACTGATACCTTGACGGTCACCGGCGGTGGTTCAGTTCAGACAAGTGGGAGCGATGTCAAGCAGTCTGGAACTATCACAATTAACGCAAAGGACGCTGTCTCCATTACCGGCATTGGAGCAGACGGTACACCGAGCCGGATTATGAATGAGAACTTTGGAAATGGGGGCACTGGCCATATTGTCATCGACTCGAAAGACTTGATTGTTACAGACGGGGCCTGGATCAGAAGCACCACGTTTTTTGACCCAACCCCTTCGGCACAACCTAAACTTTCTCTCCTCGCTACGGATTCGATCAACTTAACACGTGGGGCTGATGTACGCGTCAGTGGTTTCTTATCTGACGTCGGCTCGATCAAGATGTCCGCTCAGACAATCACCTTGGCTGATCATGCCATGGTAAGCACACTTACGTTTGAAAATGGTAATGCGGGAAACATTTCAATTGCCTCGAATGGCCTGGCACTTTCCGGTGGAAGCCAAATTGTCAGCTCGACATCGGTCGGCACAGGTAACGGTGGAAACATACTTATTGCTGTCACAGACATGGCCTTATCCGGACGATTCACTGATCCGGCAGGCGCCGTAACGCCAACAGCCATTCTTAGCACCTCTGAATTTGGATCATCAGGCAGGGGCGGAAATATCATAATCATTGCAGATCGGTCGGTCGAGTTGAATCGCGGCGGAAGCATTTCCGCCAGCAGTACTGGTCCCGGCGACGCAGGTAATATCTTGATCGATGCCGGTCAGCAACTTGATGTCCAGAACGGTTTGATCACAACGAAGGCCGATCAAGCCAGCGGCGGCAATATCGATATTCGCGCCATCGATCGTATCCGGTTCGTGAACAGTCAGGTCAGCGCTTCAGTCGGTGCCGACAGCGGCAACGGCGGCAACATCACGATCGATCCGAACGTGGTTATTCTGCAAAACAGCCAGGTCCTTGCACAAGCGGTCCAAGGACACGGCGGCAACATCACGATTACAACGCCGCTGTTCCTGGCCGACCCTGCAAGTCTCGTCGATGCGTCATCACAATTTGGCGTGAACGGCACGGTGACGATTCAGTCCCCCACGTCGAACTTGAGCGGCACGGTCACGCAGCTCCCGTCGAAACCGAGCAACACGCAAGCCCTCTTGTACAACCGTTGCGCCGCGCTTGCCGGCGGGGAACAGAGCACCTTTATCGTCGCCGGACGTGACGCCCTCCCCTCCCAACCGGGCGGATGGCTCAATAGCCCTATTTCGATAGATCATGTCACTGGAGAAGGTCCCGAGCATGCGACGGGTTTGCGTGCGACTGCACCGGTGACTGAGACAGAGATCGTGTCCCTTCGACGGCTGACGCCGCCCGGATTTTTGGTTCGGACGTTTGCGATTGGATCCACAGGCTGCCGCTCATGACGGTTGGCACTGGCGATCCGGCTCGAGGAACTCGGCGCCGGTTCATCGCCCAAGCCTTTCTCTCCTGTGGTCTGGCCATGACTATCATCGCGACTTTTTCCCCGCTCTCAGCTCAAGTCGCTCCTCCGATCTTCGACCCCACGCTCCGATCCGGCGAGCCGCCTGCTCCGTTAAAGAAAGAATTCAAACCGCCTACGCCAGTACCAAGCCCCACCCTCCCGGTGGTACCTCCGACACCGCCCGACGGCGATGCTCAGAGACAACTCGGTCAGGTACGCGTGTTTGTGAAGGCAATCGAGGTCACCGGCAATACCGTCTTCTCGGACGAAGAAATCGAAGCCATTACCGAGCCGTCTACGAATCGAAGCTTGACGACCGAAGATTTGGAGCGTCTGCGGCTCGCGTTGACGCTCTTGTATGTCAATAAGGGCTACATCACGTCCGGTGCAGTCATTCCCGATCAAGACGTCAATGATGGTGTGATTCGATTGCAGATCATTGAGGGAACGCTCACTAAAATCGACGTCGAAGGGACTAACTGGTTCCGGCGCGGTTACTTGAGCGACCGGGTGGCCCTGGGCGCCCGCCCGCCTCTGAAACTTGAACCGATCCAAGAGCGATTGCAATTGCTCCAGCGAGATCCCCGCATTGAACGGATCAATGCCGAACTCCGACCGGGTGACCAGCGCGGCGAAAGCGTCCTCAGCGTGAAGGTCAAAGAGGCCAGTCCGTGGAAAATGTGGTTGGATTTCAATAACTACCAGACGCCGACTGTGGGTGCAGAGCGAGGTCTGATCACCATGGCGCACCTCAACGTGACGGGTCATGGAGATCCCCTCACCCTCACCTACGGAGGCTCACGCGGGGTGCATCCGATCATCGACGTCTCTTACAGCCTGCCACTGAACCGCTATGATACGACCTTCACCACATCCTATCGCCGAAACGAATTTCTCGTCGTTGACGACACGTTTCGTGTTTTAGACTTGAACTCCGAGGCGGAAATCATCGGCTTTACGCTCCGGCAACCGATCTATCGAAGTTTGACCGACGAACTGGCCGTTGCGATCACTGGCGAGCATCTCTACAACAAGATTACCTCGGCCTTTGACTTACCTGGTCAGCCATTCATTTTTGTCCCTGGGTCGTCCGACACCGGTGTGAACACCGTCAGCGCCCTTCGGTTCATTCAGGAATACCAGCACCGGACTCCATCGTCCGTGATTGCGGTCCGTTCCCGCGTCAGTGTGGGTTTCGACGTCCTAGGCGCCACGATCAATTCGCGCGAGGTGCGAACCCCCGAGGGCGATCCGCTGCCCAGCGGCCGGTTCGTCTCCTGGCTGGGGCAATTGCAGGCAGTGAAACGTCTCGATCAGTGGGGAGGCTGGCAGATACTAGGACGGCTGGATCTCCAGCTCAGCAACAACCGGTTGTTTCCGCTCGAACAGATCCCGCTGGGCGGGCGCTTCAGCGTGCGCGGCTATCGGGAAAACACGCTGGTCCGGGACAACGGGTTCATCGCCTCCCTGGAAAGCCGAATTCCCCTGCTCAAGTTTGCAGGCGGCGAAGACATGGTGCAGTTTGCTCAGTTCGTTGATGTCGGACGGTCCTGGATATCGCGTGACAGCACGCCGGATCCCGAAACGCTCGCCAGCGTTGGTCTCGGCATCCGCTGGAACGTATTGCCTCGAGACCGAGCCAGATTCGAACTCTATTGGGGCGTACCGCTCAATCATGTACCCCATCCGACCGGCAACCTTCAAGACCATGGCATTCATCTGCAAGTGGTGGTCCAGGCATTGTAACGATGAACCACGCAACATCAGAATGCGCTCGACCACTCATGCGTTTCATTCTGCGCGGAATCAGTCTTCTCTTCTTCGTCATAGTTCTGCTGTTCGCCGTCACGCGATCAGAATCGCATCAACCGTCATCTCCCGGCGACACCTTGATGAAGGAAGGCGGGCAGCATTTTGAACGCGGAGCATTCGGCGAAGCCTTGTCTCATTGGAAACAGGCTGCGGATTCCTATAAAGGTATCGGGAATACTCCTGCGCAAGTCGAGGCGCTCACTCTCTCTGCTCAGGCTTCGATGGCGTTGGGGCAATCCAGATACGCGCTCCAGTCTTTGGAACTGGCACTTGCGCTCGCACAGGAGGGTGGCGATCCCCTCGCTGAAGCCTCCGTCCTCGGTCATCTGGGACGCGCCTACTTGACACTGCGGCAACTTGTCGAAGCATCGGAATACCTCCATCAAGCAACGGCCTTAGCGCGGAAGCAAGACGCTTTCCCGCACATGGCCGCTATGCTGAACGATCTCGGCATCCTGTTCGTGTTGAAGCAGCAAGACAAGGATGCGCTGGATGCGTTCGATGAAAGCGTACGCTTCGCACAAAAGGCCGGCTTGCCACTGCTTTCCGCCACCGGCCGCACCAATGCGGCGCGGGTCTTGCTGCATCTGGATCAACCGGTCAATAGCCGCATGGCTCTTGACGCAGCGCTCGATGAGTTGAAGGACGTTGGACCCTCCCGGAATAAATCGCTCGGATTGATCGGCATGGCTCTGGTCTACCAGCGTCTCGCCTCACAGCTACCCCAGATACATGATTCTCTCTTGTTGAGGGTTGCGGGAATGCTCCAGGAAGCGGCCACGGTCACTGAGCGGTTGGGCGACAGGAGAACCCGGTCTTATGCCCTTGGGTATCTCGGTCATCTCTACGAGACAGAGTCTCGCCTGGACGAAGCGCTCCGACTCACTAGGCAAGCATTGTTCGCGGCGCAATCGGTGGACGCGCCCGAGTCACTTTACCGCTGGCAATGGCAGTTAGGGCGGCAGCTGGCCGCTGTTGGAGAATTGGATCACGCCATCGCCGCCTACCGACAAGCGGCGTCCACGCTCCAACCGATTCGCGTGGAGGTCGCGCGCGCATCTTCCGAAGATTTTCTAGCTGATCAGGAAGTCATGAAACCGATGTTCTTCGAGCTGGCCGACCTCTTGCTCCAGCGGGCATCGCTCACGGAGGAGAGTCAAGCAGCCGAGGGCTATCTGCTCGCAGCGCGAGATGCGATTGAGGCGTACAAGACGGCCGAACTGCGAGACTATTTCAAGGATGACTGTGTCGACGCCGTTCGCTCCAAGGTGACGACGTTCGATCAGTTATCACCGGACACTGCCGTCGTCTATCCCATTATGTTCACTTCCCGTCTGGAACTGCTCCTAAGCCTGCCCTCGGGGCTTAAACGTATCTCGGTGCCCGTGACTGCCGATCGGCTGACCCAGGAAATTCGGGCATTCCGCCGAGTGGTGGAAAAACGGACCACTCGGGAATATCTGCCCCACGCACAACAGTTGTACGATTGGCTCGTGCGCCCGTTGGAAACGGACCTTGTGCAACCGCAGATCACCACCTTGGTCTTCGTACCGGACAGCTCCCTGCGTACCATTCCACTGGCGGCGCTCCACGACGGCTCAGCTTTCCTGATCAATAAGTTCGCCCTTGCCTTGACTCCGGGCATTACCTTGACCGACCCCAGACCGTTGAACCGCGACAAGCTGCGTTTCCTCGCCGTCGGCCTCACGAAATCCGTACAGGGCTTTCCTCCCCTTCCCTACGTCGCGGAGGAAGTCGCCTCGATCAAGCAGCTCTATACGAGCGATCAACTCATCAACAACGCCTTTCAGACGCCCAGGTTGGAACAGGAATTGCGCGATGGACGCTATGGGGCCTTGCATATTGCGACACACGGCAAGTTCTCTGCCGACGTGAACGATTCGTTTCTCTTGACGTTCGATGGGAAACTGACGATGCAGACGCTTGATCGACTGGTTGGCCTCTTTCGGTTCCGGCAAGAGCCGCTCGAACTCTTGACCTTGAGCGCGTGCCAGACAGGCGTCGGTGACGATCGCGCCGCCCTTGGCCTGGCCGGCGTTGCACTGAAGGCCGGAGCCCGGAGCGCGTTGGCTACGCTATGGTTCATCAACGACGAAGCGTCGGCAACGCTGATCTCCGAATTTTATCGTCACCTGCGCAACCCATCCCTGTCGAAAGCCGTCGCGCTCCAGCGCGCACAGATGAAACTTTTGAGCGACCGAGTGTACGCGCATCCGGCCTACTGGTCGTCATTTCTCCTTCTGAACAATTGGCTATGAAAGGAGGGCCCATGCGATTTGCCATGAGTTCCCTACCAATCTCAGCATTGAGCCTCGTCCTGACCCTTATTGGACCGCAAGCAATCGTTGCTGCCGCAGACAAACCGACCGCGCCGTCGGCAGATCAGCAGGACGACCTGTCGATTCCTCTTTATACTCCGCCAAAGAAGTTGACTCCCCGTGCACGTGTCGGGGGAGCGTTGCGGGGACCGGAGGGCAATGAACCCGAAATCGTCGCCTTGGTGCCCGATCATGTCGGTTTGACCGTCAAGCAGACACCGACGCTCAGTTGGTATCTCTCGAAACTGACGACTTATCCTCTACGATTCACGCTCAACGACACTCAGAAAATACGTCCGGTCTACGAAGGCCCGCTCCCCACACCCGTTGACGCCGGGGTTCAGTCTATCGATCTCAAGGCTCTGGGACTTGTGCTTGAGCCCAATGTTCAGTACCGATGGTTCGTTTCCGCTCGTCGCAATCCCGACTCCCATTCTCAAGATATCGTCGCGGGCGGAATGATCGAACGCTGTGAGTTCAGCGAATGTCTGACGATCGCCTCGCCAAATATGAACTGCGATCGTGAGAGTGTGCGGACCAATGCCATGATGGGACTTTGGTACGACGCGGTGGACTGCCTCTGCTCGTTGATCACGAAAGATCCGAGAGACCCATCACTTCGGAGGATGCGTGCCGCCCTGCTACGACAAGTCGGCCTGCACGGTGTAGCGGACTGGGATCTTAGTTCCATTCAGAGCCATGCCAAATAGCCGATTACAGGCACCTTATGGACATCACGTGTGTGACCTAAGCTGGAGAATCCAATTGGATTCAGTTTGAATCTATTTGGATTCACCTGGGAAGATCGTTTATCGGAAGCCGCTGAGGTCCGAGTGTCTATAGCCTGTCTGGATCAATTGAAGCATTGGGAAACCCGTAACTCCAATGGCACACCGCTTGCTGTATCACAATATTACAACGGCAACGTTCTCAATCGGATACGTTTGCGCACAGAAAGATAACATCTCGTCCGAGTCTCAACGTTTCGGCTGCACAAGACCAATGCTTTGGTCACAGACTCCATGATCTTTGCTCGAACGGCGTATTGATGCTCTCTCTTCTTTATACCCGCCGTGAACAGATAGGAATGCGCTTCTCACACACGTGGCTGCTGTCTCTCATGCTCACCGCTCTCTGGTCCATTGCCCCTACGAGCGCTCATGCCGCCGGGGTAGAGATTGCCATCCTGAAATCATCCGACCTTAAAGCCTATAACGACGCGATCGAAGGGTTCAAGGTGACGGCGCCCGGGGCTTCGATCTACGCCGAGTACGACCTGCGGGGCGATCTGGACCGGGGAAAGCAACTGGCCAGGACAATCCGCGCTTCGACGTCTTCGCTCGTGGTTGCCGTCGGTCTCAAGGCAGCGCTGGCGGCTAAGCTTGAAATTACGGACATTCCGATTCTTTACCTGATGATTCTCGATCCCTTGAAATACCATCTCACCACCGCCAATATGGCCGGTGTCCTGCTGGAAATTCCGATGGATCGTCAGTTCAAGATCATGCGCTCGTTCCTACCCGCCCTTCGCCGGATCGGTGTGATCTACGGCCCCGACAAGACTGCGGCCAAGCTGAAGGAGGCAGAATCCCAAGCCGCCATCCATGAGTTTCAATTGCAGAGGTTTCCGGTCAAAAACGAGAAAGAGGTTCCGCAGCAACTACGGTCGCTTTTATCAGAATCAGAAGCCCTATGGCTCATTCCGGACTCGACTGTCCTGACGGATGAATCGATTCGCTTTATTCTAGAATCGGCGGTAGCCAAACGGGTTCCCGTCGTCGGGTTCTCTTCAGAATTTACACGTCTCGGTGCGGTGCTCAGCATCTCGATCGATTACGGAGAAGTCGGCCGTGAAGCCGGCCTTCTTGCCAAACGGATTGTGAACGGCGAACAACTGCCGCTCAGGCCGGTCTCCGTTCACCGGGTCAAGATCACGGTGAATCAGAAAATGGCACGGTATCTGGGCATCACGCTTCCGAAAGAGTTCGACAGCCATATCGACGAGACGTATTGACAGGTCCGATCATGGACACACACCTTCAGGACAGGCGGGAATCGGAGTCCACAGCTCGGTTTTTCGGCCTTCGCTTGAAGTTCGTGTGCCTGTTCAGCTTCATTCTCGTCATGGCCTGTTCGTCCCTAAGCTGGTATTTCATCGAAACAAGACGCCAGGCCATGACCGATAACTTGGAAGAGCTCGGAAACATCTTGTTGATCAATACCGTTCGGAACGATCACTTTCGGATCGCCGGTGTCGTGCTCGAAGATCGCAGCACGCTTGATCAATTCATACAAAGTCTTATGACAATCGACCACGTCGTCTACGTGACCATCACCTCCGCGGACGGTCGTATCTTGGAGCGGCAAAGCAAACGAATGCGGAGGACATTGAACGGGTCCTCTCTCACCACGGAACAGCCGCTCTACCCGGATGACCGCATCTCAGAATCACTGCTCCAGACTCCGCTGACCGCTCCGCTCATGACCAAACTCGTTCTGTCTGCAGAACAGACATTGGTTCCTCAAGACCAGTTTGCAGACTGGCTTCTCCCTTTTCTCATGCGCAAAGAAACCCTGTTTGACTTTGCGATGCCGGTCCTTCGGGAACCCTCGTCTGAAACCGCCCCGTCCCGCCTTTCAGTCGAATTGGAAGAGAAACAAGGTTCGATGACCCCAATCCCATTTTCTCCGGTGCTCGGCCTCGTGCGCATCGGAATCACCGACGCGCAATCCAAACAAGCGCTACTCGCCATCGTCCAGAATGTTTCGATTCTGACGATGGTCATTATTGCACTAGGCATCCTTGGCGCTCACCTGCTCACCTCACGCATTACGACGCCGCTCAGAAGCCTCGCCCACTCCGCCCGGCAACTGGCGGGAGGAAACGATGCGCCGGTTCGACTCACGGCATCCACCAACGACGAAGTAGGTGAGCTGACCCACGTGTTCAACGTGATGATTCAATCCCTCCATGATCGCAATAATGCGATCACCATGAACCTCGATACGATCAGGAAGCAAATCAAACAACTGACCACGGTCCATCAGGCCAGCACCGCGATCGCGAACGCCAACATGTTCGACATGAATCAACTGCTGGACTCGGTGCTCCACCTGCTCGTCGAGAATCTTGGCTTTTCCCGGATGGTCGTGTTCCTTCACCATCCGGAACGGAACTGCGCGTCCATCGCTCAAAGTCTTGGATTTGCGCCCGAGGTTCAGGAGGCAAGTCACAGGTTGGATATACCTGTCGTTAGCGATAGTATCACCGCTGAACTCATCATTCACGGTAAACCAGTCCTGATCCGCGACGTCGAAACCATCGCTCATCGCATGTATCCGCCCGTGCTCGACTTGATGCGCCATTCAGGAGTGCGGTCGTTCGTCGCCGTACCGCTCCAGAGCCATGCCAGGATCCTCGGATACCTCGGCGGAGACCGAGGCGCTCACCAATGCACCGAAGAGGATCTCCACATCCTGCTGACGATTGCCGGCCACGTCGCCGCCGCCATCGACAATGCCAAGGCCTATTCCGAACTGACCGAACTCACTCAGCATCTCGAGGAGCGCATCGCGCAACGGACGGCAGAGTTGTCACTCGCTAACTTACAGCTTCAGGCTCACGACACACGCCGATCAAAGTACGTCAAAGTCGTTTCGCATGAGCTGCGGACTCCGATGACGGCGATTTGGAGTTTCGTGGAAAACATGCTTGACGGCGTCACGGGGCCGCTCACCGAACAGCAGCGTATCTATCTCACACGAATCAAACACAGCGTCGCTCGACTGGCGAGATTGGCTGAAGAATTGCTTGATTGGCTACGTTCCGACCATCTTCGCTTGCAACATGTCTGCATCGGCCAAATTGCAACGATCGTCGCCGAAGGTTTGGAAACCGTCGCGTCGGATAGCCGGGTGTCCCTGGCCGTCGCGCCGATCGAGAATCTTCCTTTGGTCCAAGGTGACCCCGACAAATTGGAGCAGATCCTGGTGAATCTCATCGGAAATGCGATCAAATTCACACCATCAGGCGGCCGTGTCACGGTCGAATTTACGGTAGGCTCATCAGGCTTCGTACAGACGTGTGTCGCCGACACCGGTTGCGGAATCGATTCCTCCCACCTCCCGTATGTCTTCGATGAGTTTTCCGAGGTCCCGTCGGCCATGCCTGCATCACAAGGCGC
The DNA here is from genome assembly GCA_019636815.1 of Nitrospira sp. Taxonomy (GTDB): domain Bacteria; phylum Nitrospirota; class Nitrospiria; order Nitrospirales; family Nitrospiraceae; genus Nitrospira_D. Next base: position 16,905 of record JAHBWT010000024.1, on the reverse strand, counting down.
CCAATTGGGGCTGTACATCACAAAAACTCTGGTCGCGCGGCATCACGGGAGGATTTGGGTGGAAAGTCAACCTGAGGCCGGATCACGCTTTTCCTTCACGCTCCCGATTGCCGGACCGCTGAATGAGACAGGCCAGACCACATAAGCAATTCGCCGCGTATAGCCATGTTTTCCTGTAGCAGAGAAGCCGCTCTCCGAAAGGACGGACCCCCATGCACGCCAAGATACTGATTGTCGATGACGAAAATGATATCCGCATGAGCTTGGAGAATCGCGTCACCTGGATGGGGCATGAACCCCTCATCGCCACCGATGTCGCGGGTGCACTCCGCCTGATCCGGGAAGAGGAGCCTGATCTCGTCTTATTGGACCTCAAGCTTGGGCCTGAATCCGGCATGGAGGTATTACAACGAGTCCGTGAGACCTCAAATTTGAATCAACCTAGAGCAGAGGGCAATCCACAGATTTCGGGTACGTACACGACCCCTCTCATGATTATCCTGACCGCATTTGGAACCATCGAACTTGCCGTGCGGGCCATGCAACTCGGTGCCTTCGACTTTGTCCCCAAGCCGTTTACCGCGGATCACTTGACCGTCGTGATCAAGAAGGCGCTGGATACCGTCGCCCTCCATCACCAATTCAATAAGCTTCGAAAGGAGGTTGATGACCAGTTCGGCCCCATCGTCGCCACAAACAAGGAGATGACTGCGCAACTTGCTTGTGCGAAAAAAGCGGCCGCTTCGACCGCAACCGTCTTATTGCTTGGGGAAACCGGAACCGGCAAGGAAATTCTATCCCGCGCCATTCATCGTTGGAGTCCTCGCGCCCACAAACCATTCGTGGCCGTCAATTGCGCAGCCATTCCTGAAACATTGATCGAGAGCGAACTCTTCGGGCATGAAAAAGGCGCCTTCACCGGTGCCACGTCCATGAAGCGGGGCCAATTCGAAGAAGCAGACGGCGGAACATTGTTTCTCGACGAGATCGGCGACATGAGTATGAGCACACAGGCAAAAGTCCTACGTGCTTTGCAAGATCAGCAATTCACGAGGGTGGGCGGGACTAAGTTGATTAAAGTCGACGTCAGAGTTGTTGCCGCTACGAATAAAGACCTCAGACAGGTGATCCGTCAAGGAACATTCCGGGAAGATTTATACTTTCGCCTTGCCGTCATCACGGTCACACTGCCTCCGCTACGGAAGCGGATGGACGACCTTCTCGCCCTTGCTCAGCACTTCATCAATTCTCGGCCCGTCAAGCTGGGTCTTCAGAAGCGTTACGTGCTCAGCGACCCTGCGTTGGAGGCGTTGCAACGCTATTCCTGGCCAGGCAATATCCGTGAGTTGGAGAACGTGATTTCTCGCGCTCTTGTCTTATGCTCCGGAGAAACCATCGAACCGGAAGATCTTTTATTGCCTGATTCTCCCGTCCGCCCAAGGCAGGAACCGGTCATGTCTGCAGACGGTGAAACCATTTTTCATTCTTATCATGAAAGTATGGATGCCCAGAGTCGAAAGCTTATCGAAAATGCGTTGATTCGGAACGGGTGGAATCAAACGAAAGCGGCCGCTGACCTCGGCCTACAGCGAACCTACTTGACTAAACTGCTGCGCCAAAAGCAGATATCCGGAAGGCCGCCCACCACTCCCTCTTCTGTTTGAAGAGACAATTCAGTCCAGAAGACCCTGTAGGTGAACTATGCATTTGATCCGTCTCGCCCATATTGCTCACTGAAAGCCCCTGAGATGCTGTGCCGATGCGGTAAAGTGGGGACCACGCGTGAAGCTGTCGAATGGAGTGAATTCCGAAGAATTGCCATGCCGTCTATGTTGAAGAATTATCTTCAGGTGAATCTCTTTGGATTCAGCAAGTTGATAAGAAGACCCGCACTTCGTTGCCCTTCGAGGCTACTGAAATGAAATTTTATGGTAGCGTTCAGTGGTGGGGATGGTGCCGGATGCCCGTTTTAGGAGCCTTGGATCAAACGGGACGGACACCTCTACATGAATTTCCCGGAATGGAGTGTCGTCATGTTCTGGTGAAAATGAGGCGCAGTATTTGCTGGTGCAGTCTTGGGTGTGACAGTGACCGCACGAGGCCTGGCAGTTCATGAAGGAGGTTCCGCATGGCGAAAGACAAAGAGACGCTTCGCGCTCTTGAAATCGGCCGTCAGTCGGCTGACAAGGTCATCAGAGTTCGGATGAAGGCGCTGCGAACTCGGACACGTGCCGTTGCAATGCACGTCGCCAGGTCTGTACCCACACAGAAACGGGTCATGGCGGCGGTCTCTGTTCCCAAAGTCCTGAGGACTGCCGTCGGCTCGGCCGGTATCATCGTCGCAGAGGGTGATTCATGGTTCGACTATCCTTGGACGGATGTCCTTGGACTCCTGGAGGATGATTACGGCTACGACGTCGAGTCTGTGGCGCATAAGGGGGACCGCGTCGAGGAGATGGCCTACGCCGACGGGCAACTCGAAGAATTTTCCCGCCGGATCGAAAAGCTGCTCCGCCAAAACCGCATCCCCAAGGCGATTCTCCTCTCAGGCGGCGGGAATGACGTCGCGGGCCCGGAATTCGGCATGCTGCTCAATCATGCGGCTTCCGCGGTGGCTGGTCTAAACAAGCAGATCGCTCAGGGCGTCATCGATCAGCGCATACGCATTGCCTACATCACCATCCTGTCGGCGCTGACGCAGATTTGCCGCCGATGGACAGAGCGTCCTATCCCGATCCTCATTCACGGCTATGACTACCCGGTGCCGGATGGACGTGGTTTTCTGGGAGGATGGTGGCTGTTGCCAGGGCCATGGCTCGAGCCTGGCTTCCGCGAGAAAGGCTTCGAAGCGATCTCTGTCCGGAAGGCGATCGTGAAAGAACTGATCGACCGTCTTAATACGATGCTTGCGCAGGTCACCGCATTACCTGATTTCGGTCATGTCTCTTACGTGAACCTGCGAAGCACGCTTTCATCGGGAGGCAACTACAAGGAATACTGGGCCAACGAACTGCATCCCACGAAGAAAGGCTTCAGGCTGGTCACTGCTGTTTTTGCGAAAAAACTCGATAGTCTGCCGGGCTAACACGGCCGGAAACGTTCGGTCTTCGGCGGCAAGCTTTAGCGTGACATCAGCCGGGCAAGCCATTGAAGTCCCATCCATAGCAGCATAGCCGCCAGGAACCGTCGACAGAATACCGACACCGGGAGCTGTCAGATCGATTTCCGTGCCCACGGAGAATGCCGCCAGAAAATTTCTCTTGTCGGTTCCATACGGAGCAGCCACGGCACCTCCGTGAGTCGTGCCTGAAGGAAAGGTACCTTTCCGGCCCATCGCGACACGGCGATGCATAGGAAAAGCAAAGCTGGGAAACCCACCGGCGAGCGATCGTCGTTGCCTGCGGCCGCGGACACTACAGATCCGTGGGCTCGTGCCTCGTCGAGTGAGTATTCTGGACCCAATTGCTCCCGAGTAGTGAGGATGTGCGACAACTCAGAAGGGCCGCTCTTTCACCCCATACCTCCGCTTCCAGATATCGAGGAAAGTTTGAAGGCCGGACACGGTGAGGGAGAGCAATTCCAATTCGTGATCCGTCAGAGGGTGCCCATGCTGTAAATACGTCTCGATCGGAGCGCTGGCCGACATGAACGTGGCAAGTAGCTTGTGTGCTTCCGGAGCCGCTTTGGCAGATTTTTCGTCGGTCATCATACTAGTGATGCACTTGACGAAAACTTTATCGAGAAGGGCTTGAATGGAACGGAGATCATTCTCGAGCGCGATCACCTCGGTCGAAAGAAATTGATTCGTTGCGGGATTGGTTTTGGATTGACCAATCAGGCGCACGAGCAATGCCAGGCGCTCTTTGAGCATACGGACTGAGACGGCCAATCCCGTTTCCAGCTCGGTGCGACGGCGGGCCAGTAAATCCAGCGTTGGACCGATATCGGCCAAGCTAAGGCAAAAGGTGACGGGGAGATCCTTCATGGCGCTCGTTGGCATATCGGGGTACTCGGCTTCGGTGGGATCCTGCACGATCGTGAGCCCACCCGCATCATGCACGGCTTTGAGCCCATCCGTGCCGTCTTTCAGCAAGCCCGTGAGAACGACACCAATGACCCGGTCGCCGAATGCGTGAGCCGCAGACTCAAACAGCCTGTTAATGGGGACAGCCCGATGGGTTCCTGGCAGGCTCGGTGAAAGCTCAAACACGCGCCCTTTGATAGACACTGATATCCCGGGTGGCCCGATGTAAATCGTGCCGCTCCGCATCCGGTCACCCGACCGGATAAGCACAATCGGGATATGGGTAGATTCGGATAGCCAGTCTTTAAATCGAAACGGCACCAAACCAGAATGCATTTCCACAGCCATATGCTGCATGATGATCACGGGCGCAGGAATATTCTTGGGGAGTCCCTTCAGCAGTACTTTCAGGGCGTGATGGCCTCCGGCCGACGCGCCGATCACAATAAGATTTTCAATGGGGTGTTCCGTGCCCTGACCGGTACAGTCAGCTTCCTGCCCTTCGCGCCTGAGACGGTCAGTCGGTTTCACGATCCCTTTTTGTGAATGGTCTGTCGTCATGATCTAAATTGCGCAACATGCACGCGGTTCATCTGTCCGATCGATGGGAACCGCTTAAGCTTCCCGGTGCCGGTCATCGGCAAGACATGACGTGAGTCCGGCAGACGATGCCAGCCTGGTCGCAGGATGACGGTCTTTGTTCGGAGATTATGCGCCTATTTGACCGGCGCATCCAGACGGTCGAAGGCTCGTTTCCCGGCCTGAGACTCCACGTTTCTGGCAAAGTCCGAGAGGCGTTCATCAACTTGCTAAGAGCTCCGTTCGACAGAGGACACTATGATTCCTGACAGCGTTCTTCTGTCGATCGTACAGATATCCATCACGTTGTAAGGGGAGCGTGAGATGAAGAAGGGTTGGCCATATGCATTAAATGGTCTACGGTCATCATGGGCCAGGGATCATCCGAGTTACACAGGGTCTCTTTCCTTGCTACGAAGGATGATATGGTTCTCGAACGCCCAAATCCGGATCCGGTTCCCGATCCAAGGCCGCCTGATCCAGATCCCTTTCCGCCTCCTCAGCCCCCGATTCCAGATCCTCAGCCGCCGCCGAATCCTCCGGGTCGACCTCCAATTCCGCAACTGCTCGTGCCTGACATAGGTGATGACACAAGCTATGCCTTCAAGCAAAACGTTGGACCACCACCCGTACCGAAGAGGCTTGGTTGGGAATCAATCTTTCATCCGTTCTCGTGTGCCTTCTCTTGTGCTGAGATCGCTCAACCTTCTTTACCGATAGGTGATTAATGCGGCTCTGGATCAAATCTGCAGCTACTCGGCTGTCGGTTGTCATGATGTCCATCATCGTATTTATGATGGAACCGGCCTTTTCAGCTGATATTCCTTGTCACTTCAAGGCGATTTCGGAATCCGTCGACATCCGGATTGTGGTTGGAGGGAAAGAGTACTGGCACGCCACTATTCAAAAAGATGAAACCCAGCATGTGGCTATCCCTGAAGGGCCTTTTATCCTCCTGTCGAAGGTGTACAACTCGAATTTTCGGACCTACGAAGATGTGAGGACGGAGACGCATACCAGGGTCTGTCTGGAGCGCACGGCGCTTTCTGTTCCGCTCTTTGATGATCATTGACTTCCTTAGCCTCAGTGGGATGAGCGACATTTGGAGCAAGAAGAGCGTCGTGATACGGTTACCAGCCTGCTGGAACTGGACCTGGATCACGGGAAAGGTGAACTGCGAACCGACCTCGAAGGAGCTTGTGATGCCGGAACGAAAGACGATTCGACGAGCCCGGAGAAAAGCGGCCGAGGGCAAACAACCCAGCACACAGGCCGGAGAATTCGTGCGAGAAGAGATGGAGCACCTCCGACAAGGTAAGCATGGAGCCAGATCTGCTAAACAGGCCATCGCCATCGGTCTTTCTAAAGCGAGACGAGCCGGCGTGCCGTTGCCGCCACCGAAAAAAGGTAAGACCTCCGAGGCCACCAGGGTCAAAGCTGCCCGGGATTATCAAAAAGGCCAAACAGCCCACCGGGCCACAGGCCGCCGAAGATCGCGGGCAACATGAACCTGGTAGACTCAAGGGTTCCTTGCGACTCGTGCTTGAATCACCGTTCGCCGCTTTATGGCTTCCCTTAAATATCAAGTCCTTATCCTCTATGGTTAAGGCGAACTAGGCGGTGGCCCAGCCGGAGGAATCGGTGTCGGTCTGGGCGGCGGTACCGGTGATGGCGGCACGGGTTCGGGTGGTGGTGACGGCACTGGAGCCGGCGGTAATGGTTCCGGGTTAGGAGTCGGCATGGGTGGAATCGGTTGCGGAGGCAAGGGATCGACGGAGGTACCTGAGACGTTCGTGCACTGGATAGGAGCGCTAGGCATCTCTCCGCTGGTCACCGTTGCCAGCAAAACGAGCCCGGCTAGGCTGCTTAGCATAATGCCGCGTTGACTCATGCCACGAAGGCGCTCGGATAACCGTATGGAATTTCTTGAGCATGGTGATATGCCTCATCTATTAGCGTCGGGTCCCTTCGGCAGGCCACCGTATACTCCACCGCTCATATTGGGACACCGATCGACTAAAAAGCTCCGCTCTCTTTCAAGAGCGGAGCTTTCAGAACTTACATTTTTCCGTCATGCCCTCTCAACGTTTCCGTTTTGGAAGCACAACTTTTTTGTAAGTCCTGTTCTTGTACTGTAACGTCTTTCTCCTTCAGCTCATATGAGTGAATCCCCTAGACTGTCCAAATTCTTTTTGAAGCATTATCCGATAAATTTTGGAAAACTGTTGCCCAACCCTTGCGTTTTGCGACGCAAAGCATTATTCAGAAGAACCTCGTGGACTATTATCAATGGAACTGCAAGGAATAACTCCATGAATGCCTCCCGTTACCATGGAGTGGATCACCACGTCGGCAACACCCCGCTCATCCGGCTCCGTCGCCTGTCAGAACTCACGGGATGCGACATCCTCGGCAAGGCCGAATTCATGAACCCCGGTGGATCGGTGAAGGATCGCGCCGCCCTCGGCATCATCATGGACGCCGAGACCAAAGGGATGCTGCGACCTGGCGACACCATTGTCGAGGGTACGGCCGGCAACACGGGAATCGGCCTCACGGTCATCGGCCATGTACGAGGTTACCGTTCCGTCATCGTCATTCCCGAAACTCAGTCGCCGGAAAAAATCGATCTGCTGCGGGCACTAGGTGCGGAGGTGCTCAGCGTGCCGGAGAAACCCTATTCGAATCCCGATAACTACAACCATGTCGCCCGGCGAATGGCGGAGGAAAAGGGCTGGTTCTGGGCCAACCAGTTCGACAACACCGCCAATCGTCTCATGCATTACCGCACCACCGGTCCGGAGGTTTGGGAACAAACCGCCGGCGAGGTCAGCGCCTTTATTTCCTCCGTTGGCACCGGCGGAACGCTGGCGGGAACTACGCTGTATCTCAAGGAGCGCAATCCAAAGATTATGATCGGCTGCGCCGACCCCTATGGTGCGGCCATGTGGTCGTGGTTCACCAACGGCAACACGGAGACAAATGACGGCGATTCTTTTGCTGAAGGCATCGGCCAAGGCCGTGTGACCAAGAACCTCGAAGGGATTAGGGTGGACCGCGCGTGGCGGATTCCTGATCAGGATGCGCTCACCGTTTTGTATCAGCTTTTGCGCGACGAAGGATTGTTTCTCGGTCTATCTTCGGGGATCAACGTCGCCGGTGCGGTTCGGATGGCTGTTGAACACGGACCGGGCCAGACCATCGTGACGATCCTGTGCGATTCCGGCGCCAAATATCAGTCGAAATTGTTCAATCCGCATTGGCTGATCGCTAATGGACTACGGACGGACTTATCCGTCGAGGGTCTCCTTGCATAGGAGACGAATCCCTCCTCACCTCCAGACATCCGGGCTGGAAGCAGAGATAAATGGACGAATCGAGGTTCTTCTTCAAGGGATAGAAACCAAGCAGTACTCTATCGTCAGGACTAGAGTTGAGTATCGATGGGTTTCGGTTGAATGATCGCGGAGGTGCGCATTTGCGCCTGCACGACATGGCTGCGTGGCGGCACGCTTTGCGTCAGCCATACGTTGCCGCCGATGACGGACCCTTGTCCGATGGTGATGCGCCCCAGGATGGTCGCCCCTGCGTAGATCACCACGTCATCCTCCACGATCGGATGGCGAGGCTCGCCCTTGATCAAGACCCCACGTTCGCCTTCGGGAAAGCGCTTCGCGCCAAGCGTGACCGCCTGGTAGAGACGGACATGCGTGCCGATGACACTGGTTTCCCCGACGACGACGCCCGTCCCGTGGTCTATAAAGAAATGACTGCCGATTTCGGCCGCCGGATGGATATCAATGCCGGTCGACGAATGGGCAATATCCGAGATCAACCGTGCAATCAACGGGACACCCAAGCGATGCAAGGCATGTGCGAGACGATAGTAGATGATGGCCGCCATGCCCGGATAGCAGAGCAGGACTTCTGACCGACTGGTGGCTGCGGGATCACCGCTGTACGCTGCTTGTAAATCCGTGACGAGCACGCCTCGAATACCAGGGAGCTGGCCGGCGAATTCACGCGTGAGGCTCTCGGCTCGGTCACGGGTGGCGTGTTCGTCCAGCGTGTCTTCATTCGACGCGAATAGCAACCCTCTGCGGATCTGTTCCTGTAAAAGCGGCAAGGTCTGGGTCAGTGTCTGACCGACAAATTGATCGGTGGTCGCTTCATTCAAATCGAGGGGCCCATAGTGCCTTGGAAACAACGCGGCACAGAGACTTTCCATGCTGCCGAGCAGAGCCTTCCGTGACGGTAGTTGGTGAATCCGTCCGTGCTGCCGGATGTTGTGCGTCACATCACGAGAGGCACGCAGTTCCGTGACAATTTGTTCGACGTTCCACTCGGTCGTTGCCCTGTCCGCTTGATACATCGTCTCGTCACGCATGATATTTAGTCATATCGAAATCCGGCTGGCCCTGCACAGGAATGCGCGATTCGGTCTCACTCTATGGTGCCCTGCTCGTTGTGAATATTGATTGTTTACGGACAATACCACGCCACCCTTGCAGGAAGCCATGACAAGGGGATGGCGGCGGCCGCAGCCTCTCATTGTTCCCTGTAAATGGGAATAGTGTTAGAGAAGAGGGTTATATACAGTTGTCATCGATCAATCGCTGTCCAGTCTGGATGGCTCTCGCGTGGGCTTCATCTTCAGATTGGCTAGATTCGCCAATCGTCTGAATCGTCTGTGGATCGTCGTCATCATTGGGTGCCGCTGGCCAGATCTTCGTTTCCAGTAACCAGTTGCTTCCAACGTGACGCACTGTGGTGACAATCTTTCTTCCTTTGTGCGTGGTCTCCATTCTTTACTCCGTTAAAAAAGTTGTCAGCCTGTTAGCTGAGGGCTTATTAGACTTCTCCCGGTACTTCTTCAGCAAATCCGTTGCCGCCTCTTCGATCATCTCGTTCACATAGCGGTCTTGATCGAAAGCCAGGTACTGGACCTTGAGCATGAGCTGCCGACCCAGGCTCAAGCCGAAACACTTTTCTCCGCTTTCCCGGTGAGCTGCTGCCTTTGGTCGACGTGATTTTGCGGGCTGGAACCAGCAGCTAAGGCGTTCTCGACGGGTTTGCCAGGCCGAATGAAGTCGAGTGGCACACCGCGACGGTAGGCCCACTCCTCCAAGGCGCGGGATTGGAATTCCGTCCCATGATCGACCGTAATGGAACGCGGTCCCGGTCGGTTCCCGAGCACCCGATCCAGCCCTCGACTGACGATCTCCCCGGACATCCGACATCCCATCTCTATCACCGGACTGGAGCGACTCCACTGGTCCACCACGGTCAGCATCCGATAGGGCCGCCCTTCACTCAACGTCTCAGGCACGACATCCATGCTCCAGCGTTCGGATGGGCCAACGGGCACTGGAGCTGGGCCCCGATGCAAGGCCCTATGTTTACGCCGTCGCACTCGCATGCGCAACTGGAGCCCCTCCAGACGGTACCATCGACGGACCCGCTTCCGGTTGACGGCCCAGCCTTCTCGCCGCAGCAGGACCCAGATTCGTTGATAGCCGCACCGGGGTCGGGTATGCGCCAACTCCCGAATGCGGAGCCGCAGCGCCGTCTGATCCTTCGCCCGACTCTTCCGGTACCACGATGCCCGACCGAACTGGGCCAGCCGACAGGCCCGCGCACCGCTCACCTGCAATGTCCCATGAAACCAGTGGGCAGTTCCCGGCGGCGGGCGGGCCTCAGCCTGTTTTTCGCAGGGCCTCCGAGAGCCTGTGCGTATCCAGCGAGAGAGCCGCCACCAGTCGTTTGAACCGGGCATTCTCCTCTTCCACCTGCCGCAGGCGGCGGAGTTCGCTCACGCCGAGATGGGCGTATTGCTTCTTCCAGGCATAGAAGGTTTGTTCGGCAATGCCGAGTTGGCGGCAGACATCCCCAATCGAGGTGCCACTGTCGGCCTGGCGCAGGGCATAGACGATCTGCTCTTCCGAGAACTTTGACCGCGTCATGAGTCCGCTCCTTTCGCACGGGACCACCGCCGCCGCCATCTTCCTCTACTAGACCTGTCGTCGTTTTCGACGGAGATGTCATCTAAGTTACAGTAGAGATAATTTCTAGACTGCGGGTTGCATATTGAATTTGTGCTGCGCTAACCACATCTGCCAGGAATGTCTCATAATTAGTTCATTTTGATCCCGTTTCCTCGGTCCTTCAAAAGCCCTTCATTTCGCGCACTTCAGATTGTTGAAATGAAGAGGATTTTGGACCATGTACCCAAGATATTTGATTGGTCGATCGATGCGATAAACAGAGCCCTGAAGAAGCTACTCAGTAACAGCCAGACCTGAACTATGGACACGGCAGATTCAACTGGTGAGTGCAACACCACCTGGTTTCGTCCAAGATGGCTAACTTCACGTTTGGGAGGACGGTGGTATGGCACAAGTGGGACGACCGGGGATGACCGAGGCGCAGAAAGCCGAGGTGTGGTGGCGGTGGCGAACGGGTGCCTCATTGAGCGACATTGGTCGGGCCGTGGACAGATTCCCTGCGTCGATCTTTGGGCTCTTACGACTCCATGGTGGAATCACCCCGCCAGCCCGCCATCGTGCGAGTCATGCTCTCACACGGGCCGAGCGCGAAGAGATTTCACTGGGGCTTGCGGTGGGCGCCTCGTTACGGCAGATTGCTCGAGGTCTGCAGCGTGCCCCGTCGACGATCAGCCGGGAGATCGCGCGGAACACCACGTCACAGGGGTATCGGGCCAACCAGGCGGATGAGATCGCCTGGGACCGCGCCCGTCGCCCGAAACGCTGTCGACTCGCGCTGAATGGCAAACTGAGAGCTCTCGTGGCCAACAAGCTGGCGTTGGACTGGTCGCCGGAACAGATCACCGGCTGGCTCAAACGGACCTATCGGGGCGATGAGAGTCTGCAGGTGTCTCACGAAACCATCTATCGCAGCCTCTTCATTCAGACGCGTGGCGTGCTGAAAAAAGAGCTCCAGAAGCATCTCCGAACCCAGCGCGTGTTCCGTCAGTCGAGGCACAGCAATATCCGGGGCCTGCGGCGTGGCCACATTATCGACGGAGTCTCGATTGCCCATCGCGCTCCAGAGGTTGAGGCCAGAGCCGTTCCCGGGCATTGGGAAGGCGACCTCATGGCTGGACGTGGCAATACCCACATCGCGACGCTCGTTGAGCGGCACTCCCGGTTTACGATGCTCGTGAAAGTCACTGGCAAGGACACCAAGACCGTGGTGAGGGCTCTGAGCACGCAGGTCAGGAAGCTGCCGAACCAACTCCGGCAATTATTGACCTGGGATCGCGGCATGGAACTGGCCGACCACAAAGCTTTCACCCTGGCAACGGACACGCGGGTGTATTTCTGTGACCCCCGAAGCCCTTGGCAACGTGGCACAAACGAAAATACGAACAGACTCCTTCGGCAGTACTTCCCACGGGGCACGGATCTCTCTGCACATTCGCAAACCGACCTCAACAGGATTGCGCAGAAATTAAATCAGCGGCCCAGAAAAACTTTGGAATATGCCACGCCGGCGGAGCAACTCCAGGCGAGTGTTGCACCGACCGGTTGAGCTCCCCGCTGCTTTTTTTACATTCTGCAAAGGACCAGTCACAGTTCATAACAAAAGGGCAAATGTATTCAAAAAGGGTCACAGAGTGGCCCCGTGATACAATAAGCGATGCCCTCCAAGAAGCACAGCAAGCCCGCTGTCAAAATCAAAAGCAGATGGACAGGCCGCTACAAAGACTATTCAAAGTCCCCCAGTAAATTGCCTCTAGACACCAGCCGCATACCGTGGTTTCCAACCATTCGCAAGACCGGCACGCACGGCTAGCCTCGTCGCTTCTTCCTATCGGGTACAGTTCGACACTCCTCTAGTGGCTATCTATCAGACATAGTAGGGTATCCCGAAACTAAGCGGCTGCGATTCGTGAAGGAGAGGGGTACAGGGTGAAGTGTGGGCCGGATGCCGTATACGTATTACCCTAACGGATTTTTCACCTAAATTATTTGGTCACCATAGTCCCGTACCGGCCAACATTGCGAAGAGTATTAAAAAGAACTGAAGGCCAAGTTTGGTAAAGATGCCTTGGTCGATCACTTGGCCGAGTTCAAAAGATCTCCGATTATTGGATGTGGGGGCGTTTCACGTCAACCCTACATTGTCTTCCGTCGTTTGAACGCTGATACCTCAATCGCGCCTAGGTCAAACCATTTCGTCATTCTTTGCTCTTGGACGCGAAGCGCGTATGCCAGTACGCCTCAATACCCGCCGGATCATCGGTTCGGATCACGTGAACGGTCTTGGTTTTATCTGGAAGCTGCAAGTCCAGTTCGTACGTTCGTCGTCCAGTGGCATTGCTGCGACCGATCTTGTAGAAAAGGAATGCCCTATCGTAGGCAGCCTGAAGGGTGTTCGGAGTCAGTCCCGCTTCACGTGCAGCATCACTCCATCGTGCCCAATACACTCCAAACCAGTCGGTGTATTTGATTCCAGTCTCTGAGGTGAATCTATTTTGCCCTAGAGGTTTGCCATTGTTCTCTTTCGCGGTGCGTTGGATTTCGTGGATGATGAAAGCACGATCCATGGGGCAGAATCCTAGGGTGGAATACAAAGCGACGTCAAGAGCTAGAAGGATGGCCATACCTCCTTGGATTTCCATTTCTCTTCTAAACTCTCAACGTGAACCGATTCCATCCTACAAACCTAACGGATTTTGTGGTATATTCGCTACCCATGAGTGCCCAACCTTCAAAGACGTACTTTGACTATCTCATCGGACTTGCTGCAGCTGTCACGGTACTGGGCTTCCTAATTAACTACTGGAACCTAGCGGGTTCTTTTGCTTCCGAAGTATGGCAGCGTCTGTTTGTGAACGTCTGGTTTATTTGGCTTGGACTTGGTGTATATGTTGCTGTCCGACTTGGCCGTTTCTTTAGGACGCTCTATCACCAGCTCGCTGAGACAATACCTGTTCGCCTCAATGAATTGGGCAAGCGTCTAACAGCCGTTGAGACTGATGTTTATAATAGTCTAGAAATTGAAGCAGGGTCGCGAGTCGGTGAGGACGAGGAACTACGGCAAGATCTTAGGAAGCTACGTGAAGACGCCCGCGCAGAAGTCGCTGAAGTTCGGCGAGAGTTGTCTGCTTTATCCAAACAAGTCTCTGAGCAGAAGGAGAAGCTCGCTGCACAGTCCAAACGAGAGCCATCTCCAGGAGAGCTGCTAGCATCCCGAGTGGGAACAGGAATGATAAATAGAGCTCGTAATTAGGCTGTACGAAGATCTTCAGCGTAGGAGGAACTATTCATGGACAGAAGAATGGAGCCTATCGAGGTTAGGACTACCAACGACGGGACCATTGAGATTATTCAAGACAGTTTCGGTGATCCAACCGAAGCCGTCGTCATTCGGATTGCGACGGATCAAGTTGAGATCCTCACTCAGTGGCTCAAAGACGCCAAGAAAGAGATTCAAGGCGAGTCATCAACTGTGAAGATGGTCAAACTATCGGGAGTGTGATTGTTCAGTTATCTCGAACTTCGTACTATAAAAGACATCCGTGGTTGACCTTTCTTTTACCTTCCAAGCTCTCGCGGCTGTCACTACCTTTGTCGCCGCTTCGCTGAAGATCTACGAGTTCGTCGAAGACCGCCTTTTAAAAAAAATCTGAATTACCGTACGCTAAATTCCTGGAAGCCAAACTAACTGTCTGGAAGGTTAGTCCAGCTAGGCTTATTGAATCCTTTGGTCAATCCCTCGTACAATACCGCCTCTTTCGACGAGGCTCGCTTTGCCAACCACGCCTCCTCACACACGCGAATCCATTTCAAAGAAACTACGATTCGAAGTCTTCAAGCGTGATTCCTTCCGCTGTCAGTTTGTGGAGCAGCCGCACCAGAAGCTGTATTGGTCATTGACCATGTCACGCCTGTGGTCAATGGTGGAAAGTCAGACATCCTCAACCTCATCACCTCATGTGATCCTTGCAACGCGGGAAAAGGCAAGCGTCCACTCGGCGACAGTACAGCCATCACTAAACAACTGGACCAACTGAAGGAACTGAACGAGCGACGTGAACAGCTTGATATGTTGATTCAGTGGAGGGAGGAGCTTGGGAATCTAAAAGAAGAAACGCTGACTCGAATCGCTGAGTATTGGTCCAAACACGTTCCTGGATACAGCCCCACTGAACATGGGATGAGAAGTTTAAAGAAAAGGTGATTATAAAGGATCTGGCACCGGTTGCACGGCCGCGTGCAGGATCAAGTGAAAGAGATCCTGGCGGCGGTGGTTAGATCGAAACTGCATTTCATACAGATACAGCGGAAATCGGTGCGGGGAGACGCCATGATGCTTGAGCAGCTTGCCTTTGGCATAACTCCACAATCCCTCGAGCCCGTTGATATGGACTTTGCCGTGACTAAAGCGCCGCCCATGATCGACCTTCAAATGCCGGTAGCCACAAAAGGTGCGCGCATCATAGGCCTGCCATTTGTCGGTGTACACCAGCGTGCCTCGCTTCACCATCTTCACCGTCTCGTCCAGCAAGGTCTTGCCTGTCACATTCGGGACGACGGTCACGACTACGCGGCCTTGCCGTTCCAGAATGCCAAAGACGGGAATCTTGCCAGCGGCGCCGCGTCCGCGATTCCCCTTGCGGACTCCCCCCAAATACGACTCATCGGCCTCCACTTCGCATCGCAACAAGCCCGGGGCTTCTTGGGCCAAAATGGCGCGCCGCAACGTGGTGAAGGCGCGAAGCGCCGTGGGATAGCTTACCCCCACCTGGACGGCGGCTTGATGGGCCGTGCCCTCCAGTTCAAACAGTTTGATCAACCACAGCCATGTGGGCAACGTCACCCGCGACTGTCCCACCCATGTCCCGGTCAACGCGCCAAAGGTATAGCGACAGCGGCCACACCGGAATCGGCCCTCGGCCAATCGGTAGATCACGCGCCCCTGACAGCCCGGACAAAACCGACGCCCCTTTTTGTCACGCAACCATCGCACCAGACGACGCGCCACTGCCTCGCGACTGATCAGTTGTTCGAACGCTTTGACGCGCACGACACCAGCCTAAATCTGGTGCCAAATGTTTTACAATCACCAAAGAAAATACTACACAAATTCGAATTGCAGGAAATATTTGACGCTATCCCGATTGCGGCTGAACATTATTTGAGATTTGACAACAAGGGCAAACCCACACAGGATTCCGTAGATCTAGCATGGAACAAGATTCAAGGCATTTGCCACACCCGACGCCTTGAGAAGCGGAAACCATATATCAGAGACCTGTACTACGTCCGTACTGTTCTGCGAAATCGCGTCACCGTCAATGAAGACTACATCATGGTCTTGTTAGAGTCCGCAGTTACTGCGGGAGTCGATGTTGAAGACTTGAAAGAAGAGGCTAAGCGGTGTTCAAGTTGGTCAGCCTTTAAACGGTTTGTAGAAGCTAGGATTGATGACCAGCCTTGATTCGGTATATTTTAAAGGAGCATTCCTAATTCAGTGGCCGAAGGAAGCTAAAGCGGAATTAATTGGGGAAAAGACTACAACACCAAAGATACCAAAGCTAACTGGCGTTTAGATCTGTGGATGCTACTGACAGCTCCCCTTCAACTCGACTAATCGCCATACCATGCTCACACTTTCAGAATTCAACTATTTGGACGCTCACGATCAGTTCTTTGCCTATGCAGAGGCTTATCGATCTGCTTCAGAGCAGCTATGTCGCAGAATGGAAAGTGATGACACGTTTTACACCTGGCCTAATGCTGCGGTGATCTTGATGCTAGCAGCACATGCTGTGGAATTATTTCTAAAGGAGCCTTACTGAAGAGAGGGGAAGAGAAATTAGGACATAATATTCAACAGCTCGCTGAGAAATATAGACAAGTGTTCACAGAGCCTACATTAGCTTGGGATATTCCCTTTGCGTCACCACTCTCTGGCACGGAAGGAATCGCCGCTATGAAACAGGAGTGGCCAGACATCGACGAAGATAGACTTAAGAAATTCATTAAAGCAGCACCTGATTCTAGCGTTCTCTATCGATACCCTTTGTACCGCAGCGGTAAGAAGTGGCGCACTCTGTGCGGTTTCACCACAGCAACGGAACTTCTGTCAGCACTCGACCAGATGGACCAAGATTTCAAAAGAATTAGACAAAACCTCGCGAACTGACCTTCGATGGGTGTGTTGTTGCTCAGTGGTAGCGGACCCCCCATCGGCGGAGAGGGTGATGTGTGTAGAAGTAGATGGCCAGGTTTGAAAAAGGAGTCAGCACCTGACTGGTGCCAAACGCACCGAAC
>JAHBWT010000023.1 GCA_019636815.1 Nitrospira sp. | reverse complement strand
CCTTGCACGATGGCGTAGCGTACCAACTCAGCTGTCGTATGAATATCCAGGTCTTTCATCAGGCAGTTCTTATGGAACTCGACGGTTTTCACGGATAGCCCGAGCAATTCGGCAATCTCCTTGGTTGCCTTGCCTTCACCGATCAATTGCAGCACTTCGCGTTGTCGAGGTGTCAACTCCTCAAGAGATCCTTTCACCGCCGGTCTTTCCTCGGCTTTCAAGGCTCTCTCAATGACCGGTTTGGCTATGGAGGGCGTCAGATAGTACTTGCCCCCCAAGACGGCCTCGATCGCCTGGGGTAATTCAGAGACGGCAGATTGTTTCAACAGGTACCCGTTACCTCCGGCTTTGAAGGCTTCGGTGGCATACTGCGGGCTTGCATGCATCGTGAGAAAGAGGATCTTTGTCTCCGGCAGCACTTTCTTGAGTTGGCGGGCTGCCTCAAAGCCGTTTAACAGCGGCATGGAGATATCCAATAAAACCAGGTCGGGTTTCAATCGATCCGCCGCCGCGATCAATGCCCGACCGTCCTCGACCATTCCCGCCACGTCATACTGGTCTTCGAGCAATTTGCGTACACCGGCCAGCAGAATGGAATGATCATCAGCCATCAGCACGCGTGGCTTTTTCATCATACTCGCCCTTTCGAATTCATCTCCCCACCGGGAGATACGTCCCGGTGCACAATGTGACACGTACGGTACGCCCTCAGCGGTCACTGCTCACTTCAGCAAGTGGCACCCACGCATGGATCTCCGTGCCAATTCCGGCTTTACTCTTCACATGAAACGTGCCACGGAGTGTTTTCACACGCTCCGCCATGCTGGTCAACCCCAATCCCTTTGGAGGCGCAGCATCCTCCGGCTGGTCAAACCCACGCCCGTCGTCATGGATACATATTCCCAACCCATTCCTGGTGCACAGCAGGCGCACGAGGATATTGGTGGCCTCGGCGTGTTTCTTCACATTCTGCAGGCTTTCCTGCAAGATCCGGTAGAGACAGGTCGCCTGCGCGAGCGGGATTGCCGCCGGCACCTCTCGGACTATGATCTCTGTCGGCAATCCGGTTCGCGTGGAAAATTCATCCACGCATTCGCGGATGGCCGCTTCCAGGCCTACGTGCTCAAGTAACGAGGGATGAAGCTGATGTGCCAGGCGCTGGAGCTCGGTCGTGAGCTGCTCCGTCTTTTTCCCCATCTGCCCGAGGAGACTCGAGTATGACGCACCTGATTCAGACGTTTGCAGAGACAATCGTTGCAGATCGATCGTCAGTGCAGCAAGTTGTTGGGTGAAATCGTCGTGGAGATCTCGAGCGATTCGTTTTCGTTCCTGTTCCTGGGCCCAGAGAAGCTTGGTTGTCAGCTCCTGTAGCTGCGCTTGCTGATTGCTCAGTGTTTTCTGGTTCTTGAGCAGCACCTTTTCCGCTCTCTTGCGTTCACTGATGTTCTCCGTAAAGATGATGATGCCTCCTACCCGCCCATCGCCCGTTTGCCAGGGTCTCACTTCCCAGCAGAGCCATTGTTCTGAACCATCGGCTCCCTCAAAGCGGTCTTCTCCCTCCCGTACAATCTCACCCGCCAGCCCACGCCGATGGACGTCCTTCCACCGGTCTGGAACGTCGGGGAATAGTTCATAGTGTCTGTGATCGATCACGTCCCTGTCACTTAATCCATAGTCAGCGATCCAGCGGCGGCTCACGGCCAGATACCGCATGTCGCGGTCGAACATGGCGAGCGCTACGGGCGCATGCTCGATGAACAGGCGCAGGCGCTCTTCACTTTCGCGCATGGCCTGCTGCGCCGCTTGGACATGGCGTGTCGATTGTTTTTGCGTGACCAGGATCCAGGAAATGCCAACCAGCAACGCCGTTGCTAAGGCTCGATTCGTGCTGTCGTGCCGTGCGATCGCGTCCGGAGACAATACCGCTCCTACCCAGGTCAGCGAAACCGTTGCCCCGGCCATGATCAAGGTGCTCCGCAGGTCCGGTATGAGCCGAGTGAGGAGAACCGGCAACGCATAGAGCATGCACACGACATAGCCGAGCGGAGACAGTAAATCGATCACAAACAGAGCGCCCACGAGCCCGGCGGAAATGAGCCAGCTGCTCAACGCCCGGTAGTTTCCCTTTCCTTTCTCTGACTTGGTCTCTCCGCGAAACGATGGAATAGAAGCAGGAGGGTCAACGGCTGCGTCGGAAGGAAACGCCGTGGTCGGGTTAGGAAGGGAAGGCAATTCCATTCGATCATTCTAAATGTCTGAGTAAATCTGTCGCAAGGGTGAGGATGGATCCGCCGCCTCAAGAACTCGTCTCTCTGCTGGATCACCTCGGACACCGGTAAGGTACTGTAGGCTGATCGTTAGAACTCGACTCCAAAATAGAGTGAGGTCTACACGATGGGAATCAATGGAGCTTCGGTCAGCCGCGAATCGGCGGAATGAACAGGCTTACTTGACGGGGCTGAAGTCCTTGAGCACCGTGAACATGGTCTGGTGGAGCTGGTCGACCGCCGCTTCTTTCGTGAGCAGCGTTGCGGCGCCAGCCTGGATCATCGCGTCGTGATTGGCGTCGCCCGCGTTTACAGACAGTCCTATCACGATGCTGTGGGGATTGCGGCTCGTGATTTCGCGTGTGGCCTCGATGCCGTTCATTTTCGGCATGTTGATGTCCATCACCACGATGCGCGGTTGGAGTTGCTCGGCCAACCGAACGGCGTCCAGGCCGTCCACTGCTTCTCCGACGACCTGCACATCCTCGTAGCCATCCAGCATCGCGCGAAGACCCTGCCGCATCATGGCATGATCGTCCACCAACAAGACACGAATGGCTTGTGAGGTGATCTCGGAACTCTGATGGTTGATAGCTTTTCCGGCAAATGCTATCTCGTGATATCCAGGCATGGCAATGCACACGTCGTTTTTTTCTTCTCCACTCCTCACGCCCAAGGCGCCACCACGCTCGTCATCTCGGAGAGGCAGCACCAGCGTGGCTGTGGTGCCCTTTCCCGGTGACGTCTCCAGCTCCAACGAGCCTCCGAGCGAACGCATGCGTTCCTTGATGCTGAAGAGGCCGAACTTGGACGACATGCCTCCGCCCGGCGTTCTGCCAGCGGCCGCGCCCGGATCAAATCCCTTCCCTTCATCCCGCACGGTGATGTAGAGCCTCTCATCTCGCTGCTCCAACGTGAGGACTGCCCGTCCGGTCTCGGCATACTTCGCCGAATTGATCAGCAGTTCGCGCACGGATTGGAAGAGCAATATCACTTTATCTTCCGACAACTCGAGAGCCTCATCCTCCGGTACGGTCACCGTCACGGCCATCTCGTACTTTTCCATGTAATCGCCGAGCCATCGCAACCCCATGCCAAGGCCATGGTCCCGCAGCACTGGCGGACTCAACTCCGCCACCAGCGAGTGTGTGTATTGCAACGCCTCGTCGAAGACCTCCTCCGTTTCGTGAATCATCTTTTCTACAGTGGACAGGCCTGCGGCGAACCGTTTGCCGCTCGAGAGTTTCAGTTTGCCCAACACCAATATCTGCTGTAAATGATCGTGCATTTCCGTGGCCAACCGCGCTCGCTCCCGCTGCTCGGCCAGGTTCAGCTCGGACGCCAAGGCCCGCAATCGCTCCTGAGACGCCACCAGTTCACCCGTCCGTTCTTCCACGGTCTGTTCCAGACGCTTCGCCAAAGACTGGAGCTTGGCCTCGCTCTCCCGGAGCGCTTTCTCCGCCTCCGTGCGCTCCTCCAGCAATCGACTGAGCTCGCGCCGCTGCCGATTCAACGCCAGAAAGACATTGGCCTTGCTCTTGAGCACATCGGGCTCGATCGGCTTGTAGAGGAAATCCACCGCCCCAGCCTCATAGCCGCGGAATCGGCGATTGGCGTCCTGCGTGCCTGCGGTGACGAAGATGATCGGCACGTGTTTCGCCCGCTCCACTCCCCGCATCAGCTCGGCCAGCTCGAAGCCGTCCATCTCGGGCATCTGCACGTCGATGAGCGCCAATGCCACATCGTGCACCAACAACAGTTCCAGGGCCTCGGCTCCGGATTCGGCCAAGAGCAGTTCCACGTCATCCCGGCGCAGCAGTTCAGAGAGGGCCATGAGATTGGCCGGATGGTCGTCCACGAGCAAAATTTTGGGATGGCTCGTCTGCGCGGCCCTCCGGCCCGCAATCACATTCGGTGTGTTCATAGATCCCCTCGTTTTCGATAGATGCGTTCCTTCGGCACGAACGGCTCGAAGGTCTCATCATGGCCGGTAACGTGTACGGTTTCCTTGTCTCCCAAGCCCAAAAATCCTTTCCGTACGAGCGCCTTCCGGAAGAGCCCGATGGCCCGGCTCTGAAGCGGCCGGTCGAAGTAGATCAGCACGTTGCGGCAGGAAATCAAATGCGCTTCGGCGAATACGGCATCGGAGACCAGATTGTGTTCGGCGAAGACCGTCCGCTTGCGCAAAGTCTTGTCGAACACCGCCGCCCGCGATCCGGCATGGTAATACTCGGACAAGGACTCTTTCGCGCCCGACCGCCGATGATTCGTCGTGAAGGATGCCAGCCGGCCCAGCGCGTAGATCCCGGCCTCGGCTTCCTTGAGCGCGTCGCGGTCGATGTCCGTGGCGTAGAACAGCGTGCGGTCTTCCAATCCTTCTTCGCGAAACAAAATGGCAAGCGAATAGAGCTCTTCGCCCGCGCCGCAACCGGCCACCCACACCTTGAGCGACGGATAGGTTTTCAGATGCGGCACCACCTCCTGGCGCAGCGCGCGAAAGTATACCGGATCGCGGAACATTTCGCTCACCTGCACGGTCAGATAGCCGAGCAGCTTCGGCAGCGCCGCCGGCTCATGCAGCAGCACATCTTGTAGTTGCGAATAGCTCCGGCAGCCGAAATGCTCGCGTGCCAGCGCCAAGCGACGCGTCAGCGACGGTCTGGCATAACCGCGAAAGTCGTACTCATAGGCCCGATAGAGCGATTCGAGCAGCAACTCGATTTCGAGCGCATCAGTCTTCCCTGCGCGTCCTTCGGGTTGGGCCGTCTTAGAAGCCGCTCCACTGCGTGAGCTTTCATGTTGCTCGCCGACCATTCTCACTCTCCACTGCCCGCTCTCCACCCCCTCCGCTACTTCGGCATCCAGATCCGCACCAGCGACAAGAGCCTGTCCACGTCCAGCGGTTTGGCCATGTAGTCGTTGGCGCCGGCGGTCAATGCCTGCACATGATCGGACTTCATCGCCTTCGCGGTGAGCGCGATGATGGGCAAGTTTTTCCATTCAGGGCGCTTGCGGATTTCGCGCATGGCGGTCAAGCCGTCCATTTCCGGCATCATGATGTCCATCAGCACAAGGTCGACCGGAGCGCCGTCCGGCTGGAGAGACCCTTCCAACGTCTCCAGAGCTTCGCGGCCGTTGCGGGCCACCTGCACTTTGGCGCCGCGCGGCTCCAGCAAGCTCATGAGCGCGAACACGTTGCGTACGTCGTCCTCCACGACCAGCAATCGAGTCCCCTCCAATGCCGCGTCGCCGTGCCGCGCGCGATTGAGCATGGCCTGTTGCTCGGGAGGCAGATCGGCGATCACCTGATGCAGGAAGAGTGTCACCTCGTCCAACAACCGCTCCGGCGACTTGGCGCCCTTGATGATGATGGATTTGGCGTAACGCCTGAGCCGTTGTTCTTCATCCGGCAACAGGTCGCGACCCGTATAGATGATGACCGGCGGAAACGAATACCGATCTTCCCGGCTCAGCGTTTCCAACAATGCGTACCCGTTCTCATCCGGGAGGCTCAAGTCGAGCACCATACAGTCGAACGTCGTGGCGCGAAGCCGGTCCAGGCAGTCCGCGGCGGTGCCTACGCCGACAGTTTCCACGTCTCGTGAGGCCAGTAGCGCGGTGACGGCTTCCCGCTGCACCGCATCGTCTTCCACGATCAGCACACGCCGCAACCGTTGCGTGAGGCGTTGCTCCAGGCGCTGGAAGGCGTCGACCAATTGATCGCGCTTCACCGGCTTGAGAATGTAGCCCACGGCGCCGAGCGAGAGCGCCGTCTGCGTGTAATCGTGGACCGACAGGATGTGGACCGGGATATGTCTGGTGGGCGAATAGATCTTCAACCGGTCAAGCACGGACAGTCCCGAGGTGTCTGGCAGACTGATGTCGAGCAGGATCGCACTCGGCAAGAACTGCCGCGCCAAGACCAGCGCCTCATCCGCGGTCGTTGCGATCAAGGCTTGGAATCCTTGCTCATGCGCGAGATCATAGAGAATCCTGGCGAAAGGTTCGTCGTCTTCGACGACCAAGACGACACGCCGGTCGCCCGACAGCCGTTCGCGGTCGTCCGGAATCAGAACCGGGACAGGCCCCGTTCCCGCGCCCGAAGGGGGCGGTGCCTGACTCTTTGCCAAAATGGGGCTGAAAGACTCGAAGGGCGCTTCGCGCAAATGGGGCCCGGCCCCTTTATACTGTTCCGCCAAAAGAACGGTAAAGGTGCTGCCCCCCCCCGGCGCGCTGGACAACCGGATGTCGCCGCCCAATAGACGCGTAAATTCGCGGGCGATGGACAGGCCAAGCCCGGTGCCCCCGTATTTCCGATTGGTCGTGCCATCGGCCTGGCGAAACGGTTCGAAGATGACTTGCTGTTGGTCTTCGCTAATGCCGATCCCGGTGTCACGGACCGTCAAAGCAATTCGGCCGTCCGCCGCGCGACCAATCTCCAGAACAACCTCCCCCTGTTCCGTAAACTTGATCGCGTTCGAGAGCAAATTCTTGAGCACCTGTTCCAGTCGTTGCTGATCGGTTTCGATCGTCTCCGGCAGTCCTTCCACAAGCCGGACGCGCAGGCTCAAGCCCTTGTCCCCCGCCACCGGCTGAAACATCGTCTCCATATGCTGAACTACGGTGCCCAGACGAACAGGATGGAGCTGCACGTCCATACGACCGGCTTCGACTTTCGCCAGATCCAGCACTTCGTTGATCAGTGTCAACAGATCCCGCCCGGCGGATTCGATGCTCCTGGCGTATTTGACTTGCTCCGGTGTCAGGTTGCCGCCGATGTTGTCGCCGAGCTGGCGAGCCAGAATCAGCGATGCATTTAGCGGCGTGCGCAGCTCGTGGGACATGTTGGCCAAGAATTCGGATTTGTACCGACCGGCCTGCTCCAACTCACGGGCGTGGTCCTTCAGGTCGTTTTGGGCTCGGGTCAATACATCCTTCTGGGTCTCCAGCATCTGCGTCTGCTCTTCCAACTGCGCATTGCTCTGTTCCAGCTCGGTCTGTTGCTCCTCCAACCTGGTGTGGGAATCCTGAAGCCTGGCGCTTTGCTCCGTCAGCTCCTCGTTCGCCGCTCTTAGTTCTTCGCTCTGCACCTGCAACTCTTCCGCCTGGCGCTGGGTTTCTTCCAACAATTCTTGAATGTGGGCGCGGGTTTGGGCCGAGCGGACTGCCACCGCGATCGACTCGGACACCCTGGCCACGAATTCCTTATCCGACTCGCCCACCGGATGGAAGAATCCCAATTCCAGCACCGCTTTAATGGAGCGCTCCACGGCCAGCGGGGCGATGAGCAGATGTCGCGGAGCGCTGCGGCCCAGCGAACTCCCGATGGTGAGATAGCCATCGGGTACGTCGATTACGACACGTACTTTTTGTTCGGCGAGCGCCAGACCGAGCAAGCCATCGCCGGCTTGGATTTCCAGCGGGATGCGGGCATCGGCCGGGACTCCATACGTCTCCGCCCGCTTGAACGCGCGTCCATTCTCGATAAAAAAGGCACCGGCCTGGGCGCCGAGATATTCGGCAATCGTGCTGAGCACTCGCGACCCCAGTTGGTCAACGTGCGGATTTCCGGCCATCCGCTCGCTCAGGAGGGTCTGCCCGGATTGTAGCCACTCCTGTTTGCGGACAGCGAGTTTATTGGTAATGAACTGATAGCCGAGGGCCGCCAAGACCCAACTGGTCCCCACCATAAGCGCGCGGTTCTGTACCGCACGAAACGGGTCATCACCGGGTGGGCTCAAGAAGAGGCCGACGAGTACCAGGAGCGTGATCGCCGCAGCCGTGTAGATCGGGACCAGCGGCCGCCACGTGAAGTATGAGAAGACCAGCGGGAGGAGATAAAAAACCCAGACCGCAATGCCGAGCTTGGTCAAAAGGTCGCTGATGAACACGGCGCCGACCGAGAAGACGATCGCGCCATAAACCAGCGGGGTGGGAGTTCGTTCAAAACGTGTCATTTGAATTCACATTATTGTTGTCAAAATGTTTCTTGTAGGGGGCAAAGGGACTGGCTAGGCTACCACAAATGGACTTTGCAATACCCTAGGGCAAACCCGAGTTTTGGCCACAGGGCCTCCCTGGTGGCAGTAGGGGATGTATACCTACGAGTTTGTGACACGATTAGGATATGAGAGAACGATACTCAATGTTCGTGTCCAAGAGGAAGGGCTTTTACGTTCTCATGACACAATTAGGTGGAAGCTACCCGTAACAGTTCTCGATGAAGAATGGCATCTCCGTTTCCTAAGACTTCTTGACCATCAGCGCGGTTCCCGCCATCCGGTCTCCCCATCATATGATAGTAGAGCACCGGGATGACGACGAGGGTCAGCACGGTGGAAGCACCGACCCCGAACAGCAATGAAACGGCCAACCCTTGGAAGATAGGATCGAGAATGATAACAAACGCGCCCACCATCAGTGCCGCAACCAGCGCGCCGATCCATTTCCTGGCCTGATAACAAAACATCCCCATGCCTCGGCCGCTCGCAGTAATAATGAAGACAAGTGCAATTGTGGGGGGAGCTTTGGTAGTCGCAGGTGAATCACCCCTTTTCCCATTTTATATCCGGATTAGTAGCCTGCCATAGAAGACGTCCTGGCTTTAGGACTGAATACACTTCTTGGAACCAACGATCCTTCCATCCACCTTTTGCCGTGTGTGCCTTTGCAGTAACGTAGGCATATAGATCAGCGATTTCAAGTAACGGATGTTTAGACCTAGAATCGATGATTGGTTCGGAGCGAGGAGGCTCGAATTCAGGACCTAAGTCCATGAAGCCCGACCTGGTGAAGTTGGCTTGAGTTCTTCCATTAAGCCACGGAATCTTCGTGGGATCAGGATCGATCCAAAGCTTTGCCCCTCCATGTCCATACACCTTTGTCAGGTGAAAACTAAGCACTTGATAGCCCGTCGCTACTTGTCCTTTGTCATCGAGAGAGACAGCTTTGGATTTGTCATTGGGAGGTGGTGGTATCACGATGGACAAAGGTGGGGATACAAACGCGACTGGACGGTGGCCCATTACCGAAAGATCCTGACACAGGGCCATGATTGCGGAAGTTATAGATTGTGGTGAGATGTTTCTCCAATCTGAACGGCGCCGTTCATTCCCGTTAAAGATGACCCGACAATGTAGGGCTGCTGTTGGAGATAGCCCTAAATCCTCCTTCATTGAAGCCAATCTCGCTACGGCCATTGCTACCTGCTCTATTGGGAAAATTGCAGCTGCACAGACAATGATTTCTGGCGTCACACTTTCGTCAGCAAAGGCTGACACTGTAGGCTCAACTTTCGTCGGCTCCTTCCGCTGTGAAGGTGCATTTTCCACTATCCGTCCAGACTCAAGGTCTCATTTCTGCTTCGCTACTACCTTCTCCTTGATTTTGTCGTAGGTAGCTTGGGTAATAACCTTCTTTTTGCACCGTTCATCTTTCCGCTTGCACGGACGCCGCATGATGATCGCGTAGTTCTCTTCCGCTTTCATGGCGTTTGGGGCGGCAAGAACATCTGTCTAAAAGCTCTCTCGTGGTCCAGAGCAGCTGAAATATCTCCTCGTGTGAGGTATGAGACCGAAGGCTATCTATTACTCAATTACTCAATCGTCCTCGAAGTGTAGCCCTTCACCTAAGTATGTTCCACTTTCACATCCTGCATCGCGGTTGGTATCAAATGCTGGTCTGTTACCAGACTTGCCAGAAACATGTACCCACCCAAAGCAATGCATTTCATCTCCGGCACGTTGACCTGCTCCCTAGCTTCATCGAGGATCTCATAAACAGCATCTTGTTTAGTAGCCAGTCCTCTGGCTAACAATTTCCTTTGAAGGTCTCGAATCTGTCGTTCAACCTCTGACAAGTCTCCATTGTCCGTGTTTCATAGAACAAATGTGGCAGAGGTGGGAGCGATTGCGCATGTGTAATAAGAGGAAGGAATACGACCAGTACCAGGAAAAGGATGCTTGTACGGACCATTCAGCGAAAATGAGTTCTAACGTTTACCATATGCATCCTCTTGGGGAGAGAAAGCAAGTCGGTAGGAACGACCGGCGTACGGTATGAGGGAACCATAAATAAAACCGCGTCATATTCGATGCAAGAGTTGTCCACGCTATCCCATTTTCAGTCGACGACATATATTAATAGTGGTGCATCAAGGCATCCGTATTTGCATTTTCTAGGAGCCTGTCTGACATTAGCCCTAGGACCCTTGTGTGCGGTCTCCGACTTCTGTAGAAACACGGTGACGTCGTGACAAGCAAGGAAGCTGTATCATGACCATTCGGACCTTTCGCTCCTATGACCCCGGGAGGTGTCCGATGGCGAAACGACAACCGTTCAGAGCAAGAAAGGGACATTTCATCTGGTCGTGCAGCTGGCTTCCGAAGCGACGCTGAGCCTGTTCATGCAATGGTGGATGATGAGTCGCATACAGCAAAGATGCTTTGAGAGCTTTCCGATTCAGTAAGACGGCCATCGGCTCACCGCCATCCACATCGTTTCGTCCGTTAACGCTCTGAACACCGAGCAAGTCGGTTTAATGGTCCTGCTCTTGCACCAACTGGAAAAAGTGTTCCAAGAGTAACGAAAGTGTTGCGATATGCGGCAGCAAGGCGGGGGTCTCGTGGAAAAATGGGGCATCGCCGGTGGCGAATTCATTCTCCCTTTTGGGGTGTCCGTCAAGCCCGGGCTCGCTCACTTGCCAGCTCAACACTAAAGACTCAACAAGGAGGATCTTATGAAAGCAGTGAGCGTTATCCTTGCTCCGATGGTGGTCCTGTTGGTTGCCACAGCTGCCCTGGCAGAAACCGTCGCTGAGAAGAATAAGAAATTGGTCCGTGATTTTTATGAATTGGCATTCAATCAGCACCGCCCCACGGAAGCTGCGAAGAAGTATATCGGCGAGCAGTACATTCAACACAATCCAAACGTCCCCAATGGCGCCGAAGCATTCTATGGGTTCTTTGAAGGATTCTTTAAGGAGCATCCAAAGTCCCACGTGGACATCAAGCGCATCCTCGCAGATGGTGATCTGGTCGCGCTGCACCTTCATTCGAAGGTTGATGAGAATGACCCCGGACTGGCGATCATAGACATCTTCAGGGTCGAGAACGGAAAGATCGTCGAACATTGGGACGTTATTCAACCAGTCCCGGAGAAGGCCGCCAACAGCAATACAATGTTCTAATTAATTTGATCCAAGATGAGACTGAGGAGCAGTAACAGTTGGTTGCTGAAGACTGGCGCCTACCTGCTCGCTCCGAATCTGTACATGTCATGACAGGTTGTGCAGCGAGCTGTCATGCTCGATAACCGTTGCAAAATCTGTTGGGACGATTCGCTCTGCGCGATCGCATCGGCCAGCGCATCCATATCCTTGTGGATCGACATGCCCATCTGTTTAAACGGCAGCGGCAACTTGGCCATAATCGTTGGCTCCACGTCTCTGGCCATATCCATTCCAGCCCCTCTGGCTGCTGCTTCCATCGCTTTCAAATCAGGCAGAGGTTCGCCAAGCCCTCTGATGATGCCATCCACCGCTTTCAGGAGCAGTCGCATCTCCGCGAGTATTTGATCGCGTTCGACCGGAGCCAGGAGTATTTCCGCGCGACCGTCGCTTCCTTCCGTCGTCCATCCCTTCACGAACAACCATCCGACTGCGGTCACTGTCATGATCCACAGGATGATGGCAGCCATACATGCTTTCGATTTCATCTTACGGTCGAGCCTCGACCGACTGAATTGCAAGAAGGAAACCGGATGAGACGAACGAAGCAGGCTCACAGTTCGGCCGGGAAATTCACCAGCCGGACGGAAACAACAGGGCATCAATGCAATTCGGCCTTGCCGTCGAAAAACGTTCCGCTTTGCCACAAGGAGCACGAACCCCTGTCGCAGAAGGCAACGACTCGAATCACGTTCTAATGCTCGCTTAACCTTCTTCTCATGAACACCTGGTAAAGTGACCGAATATGATTCATCCCGGCTCGCTTCTTGGTTGAACCAGCAAGCCGCTTTTTTTCTTACACCGATCGGAAGAGGAGGAATGTCCATGTGGAACAGAAGGATGGCTGTTATAGCCGGTATGGTGTTCAGTTTCATGATGATCGGTCCGCTTCATGCCGCAGACCAACCGGGAGAGGGTCCCCCTCGCACAGACGAAGCCAAGATGCCCGACGGCATGATCGGGATTTCACTCCACATCGGGGCCGAGCGCGTCGGGGATCCGGCGTCGTTGTACGTCGGCAGAGTGCGCCCTGAAGGGCCGGCCCACAAGGCCGGACTGAAGCACGGCGATGAGTTGGTGAGCGTCGACGGCGTGGCAGCCTCGGGAAAAACGTATGAGCAGGTGGTGCGGATGGTCAGAGGAGAAGCGGGAACCGCCGTGAAATTAGGGATCAAGCGCGATGGAGGGTTGCAGGAGATTTCCATCACGCGAGTCGCCGGCCACCAGATGAAAGGCCCCGCGGATCACGGCGTCTACAAGGATAAGCCTAAGCCGTAGAACTGTGCACACGTCCGACCGGCGGACGATTCATATCCATCTCATCCGCTTCATTTCTTGGTGAGGAGTCGTATGAGCTTGCCAGGGCTTTTACGACCGTGCCAGCATCACCGCCGCGATCACCACAGCTAGCCCGATGAACAACGAGAGGCGCGGCAGCCAGCGCGCTGTCTTGAAAACAACCTGTTCACTGGGCGTTCGCTGGGATTCCGGAATCGTACTGACACGACTCACCTGAGGGCCGAAGACAAGATCGTGGAGGACGGTCAGAAACAACAATAGGACGACCAGCGTCACCTTCACCGTCACGATCCCGGCCCACGAGCCCGGATTCGCCACATTGATCCCGCGATGTGCCAACAACATCGGGCCTGTGGTAAGCAGGACCGCTATCGCCATCCAGACGACGGGACGAAATCCCAGCGCTGCGGATCGAAACAGCGCCATGAATTCCGGCGCCGCTTTGCGACTTCTGACCAGCGGGGCCAAGACCAGGGAGAGAAACATCATCCCCCCGATCCAGATCATGGCGGCAAGGATGTGCAGGACGACCAAGATCGAGTACATGCCGCATCATAGTCGATCCCGAGCGAAAAATCGTCATCCTCAACTCGCCGTTCCACTCTTGACGCTTCATCCTCCGGCCATTGACTCCCGGCTGAAGTTCCCGATACACGAAGGTATGCGACACCATCTCGTCGTTTCCAGTTTCCTCGTTATCGCGGCGCTCACGGGACTATTCCCGCGTCCAACGACCGGAAACGCCAGCGAGGAGTCACCGTTTGAGCCTATCGCGTCGCTTGCTTCAGGCTCGCCCATGATGCTCGTTGCCGAAGGTCCCTTTCTCATGGGGACGGCTCGAGCAAGCTATACTCCATTCAGCCTCGATCTCCCCTACGACGACACGGAACAACCGCAGCGCCGCGTGTGGCTGGATCGGTTTGAGATCGATCGAGATGAGGTCAGCCTGGGGGAATTGTTGCTGTGGCTGCAACGGCAAGACCATCCTATTCCCGAAGAAATGCGCAAGCTGATCGACCATACGAGGACCGTCCATGCCGTTCCTTCCGAAACACTCGCCCGTTGGCCGGCGCTCTATGTCACATGGGCCGAGGCGTCGGAGTTTTGCCTGGCCCAGGGCAAGCGGCTTCCGACGGAAGCCGAGTGGGAAAAGGCCGCGCGAGGAGACGGAGGCAATCTCTTCCCCTGGGGGCAGAGTCCACCCACACCGATGCTGGCGACATTCGGGCAGTACCATGTCCACGAAATACCTATCGTCGCTGCCGTGGAAAGTGGCAAGGAGGGCCGCAGCCCTTACGGCCTTCATCACATGGCGGGTAACGTGGCGGAATGGGTTCAAGACTGGTTCGGGATCGACTACTATGTGGCCATGCCGGACCGCAACCCCCGTGGGCCAACCAGCGGTCGATACAAAGCGGTGCGCGGAGGGTCTTGGAAAAGTGCGCCGGCGTTGTTACGAACGGCCACGCGAGGGGGCGCCTCGCCGGATCGACGCGCCGTGACCATTGGTTTTCGCTGTGCGCGATCGCTGCCCTAGCTGACAGGAACAGGATCTCGCGCAATGAACAGGCAGGAGGAACGGTATGAACCGAGTGTGGACGATCTTGATCGTGCTGATGGTGAGCCAAGGCCTTGATCCGTGCGCTCCCTTCGCTCGTGCGGCGGAGCCCGGCGACACGAAACGCTACACCAACGAGCGCTTCGGATTTTCCGTCCGATACCCGGGAGACTGGCGTCTCGGAAACCCGATGCCGGACGGGATCGGCATCACACTCTATCCGCCGGTCGAAAAAAGCCAAGTCGCTCTCTCCGGATTCATGAATCTGACGGAAGGCACGAATCAGGACAGGCGCCAGACGCTTGAAGAATTCGCCGCCGCGCACCGGCGCATCATGACGGATCTTTATGACAAGAAGCAGATCCAGATTGCCTGGGAGAAGGATCAGGACACGATTCTGGCGAGGTTCCCCGCAAAGCGCTTGACCTTCACCTATCGAGACGACCGGCACAACGCCATACAGGAGTTCCACATCTTTTCCCTCGGCCGCAACGAAGGCCGAGGCGTGCGGATCAAGCTGCCGGCCGACCGCATAACCCAACTGATGCCGACGATCACGCGGGTGCTGGAGTCCTATGAGGCGGGACGAGACCAGAATGCCGTGAGCCCGGTCATGCCCAAACCAGACGCTCCCAAATAGAAATTCATCCAGGCCAGTGATGTCTTCCTGGCGACCGCTGCGGGCCACAGGGTCGCGATGCTGCCTCGTCTGCCCGGAAGAAAAGATCAGCCGGGTGAAATGGCTGGTGGCAGACCTCGCATACATCCTCCGTTGACGGCCATCGGATACGTCGCTATGGTTGAGGGCCAGAACGTCAAACCATCTATAGAGGGAAACCATGCATGAGTCCCGACCCTTCCTCCGGCTATGCCGTCCATATCTTCTGCCGACTCTGTTGATCATCTGGTTCTGTCTGGCAGCCGGGTGTGCCATTCTCCCGGGACATTGGCGGCCCGGGTGGAACGAGCCGTATCAGACCGAACCGTCTCCGCCGGCGACCGCCGCGTCTTGGGCGTTGACCGATCTCGAAACACAAGACGGGCGCTTTGTGGGGCTGGCGATCTCGGGGGGAGGCAGTCGGGCGGCGAACTTCGGGGCCGCCGTCATGCTGGAATTGCAGGAACGCGGGCTACTTCAACAGGTCGATGTGATTTCCGGCGTATCCGGCGGGACCTTACCGGCGACCTATTACGGCCTCGGCGACAAAGCCGGCGCCTTCACACCGGAGGCTGTCCGCGCCGCGCTCGGGTTCGACTTTCAAAGCAGCTGGTTGTGGCGCTGGCTGCTCCCCCAGAACATCTTCCGTTTCTGGCTGACCGATTTCACCCGGTCCGACATCATGGTCCAGGTCTTCAACAAACGGCTTTACCACCACGCGACCTTCGCCGACCTGCGCCCGCATCCCAAGATCCTCTTGAACGCCACCCTGCGCAACGATCACACGCGCTTCACCTTCACCGACGAGCGGTTTGCCGACCTGCGTTCGAACCTGTCTCGCTACCGGATCGCCAATGCGGTCAATGCCTCCTCCGCTTTTCCCGGCGCGTTCGACGATGTGACGCTGGAAAACTACAGGCCGCAGAACGCCGAGGCGCTCGCCGAACTCGGACTCGATCCGATGCGATACTTCCATCTCTACGACGGCGGCCCGATCGATAACCTGGGCGTCCAGGCGATGCTCGAATACCTCAACCGTCACCTTCCTGGGAAAACGCTCGACGGCATCTTCCCGAACGGCTGCCTCATTTTGCTCGTTGATGCAACGTCGGCCAACGAGAACGCGGAACTGAACGGCCGCCGATCGAGCCGCCGGACGATCGACTATTTCATCAATACCAACGCGCTCGATGCGACGGACACCATGCTGCTCGAATCCCGGCGGACGACGCTCCAGCATCTCGGCATTCCGAGCTCGCAACAGGACCGAGAGATGCGCGGGCGCCTTCCGGTGAACGACCCTCACCAGTGCGGATGCGAGGTGCGGCATATCGCGCTCCGGCACTTATCCTATTCAGACGAGGTGCCGGACGAATCGACATTGCCCGAACGGGCGACCCGCATCAAAACGAAGTTTTGGGTCTCGGACGACGAGCAGCGCGACCTCTTCGAGGCCGCCCATGTCTTGATCACGGAAATGGAGAAGCGGAGCCTGTTGCCAAAGGCGGACTTCAAGACCCACTGTGAGGCCCAGCCGAATAGGGACTAGAGCCGAGGCAAGAAAAACGGAACCGTGATTAACTGTCTCAAAACCGGTGCGAGAATGCGAACGGGAACGCGGCTTGTGGAAATCGGTCATGCCCGGACCTAAAAAGTCACGTCTTCAACGCACTAGGAATCCGATGCCTGCGTTTATGAGATACATGCTGAACGAGGTTGATATCCCATAGCCCATCTGCTCCCGTACTTCCATCAACCACACCACGCTTCGCAGCTGCTTGGCAAAAGCGAGACCTTTGCTGCGGTACAAGTCGCATACTCTGTGTTCCGATCCTCCTGGAAGAAAGAAATAGGTGATCGAGGACGAGCTACGCGCGGCCGGGTGTGCCTAGGTAGACGCACCTGCCGTAGCAATGATCGTTGACAAACGGCCGATCTTTCACGCACCGCCGTCTCTCATCGCCATGAGATGTTTCATGGCCTCTCTGGCCGCCGCGCGCGCTTTAGTGCCGGGATTCAAGCTGGCGCCGGGATCCACCCTGTCCCCCATCTCGGCCACCCGCTTGCAATGTTTAATGGCATCCTGCAAATGCGGCACGGCTTTCTTGCCATGTTCGTCGGCGCGCGGCAACAACTGGAGAATGGCTTCCGCATGTTTCGTTACTTCGCCGCAATGGTGGATGATCGCTTTACCGTCGCCCATACCTCCGTGCATCACCATTTCTTCGGCATCCCGCACCATCGCCCGGCCGTGGTCCTGAATGGCGTTCGGCGGCCCGGCCAACACCAGGGTCGCGCCAGCGGCGGCTGAAAAGAACAGCGCGCCGAAGATCCGCATGGCTGTCATCAGAATACCCGGCCTTTCTTGGCTGGTGCGTGATCCGCGGACGTCAGCCGGCGGTAGAGTTCGTGAAACTCCTCCGTCGTGAGCGACGGATTCTCCAGTTCCTGCACCGCCTCCTCACTCACAGGATACTCCACGGTGTCGTCGAAGCCGGAGGAGGCGATGGCGATATAATGGCCCGGGAAGAGCCGTTCCGGCAAGAGGATCGTAACGCCCTGGTTATACTGCTTGGCCATCCGAATGGCGGCACGCGCGCGTTCCGCCGTCACCTGGGGTCCAAGCCCGAGATTGGTCGGCGGTCGCCCCGCCTTCATGAATTGAATATGGACGTTGGCCAAGCCGGCGTCGGCAAAGTTCTGTTTGATCATTGCCAGGTCCTGACGGTGCTCGCCGGCCAACACCACTTCCACCCGGCCGGTTGATGCAGCCTGCTGGTCCCCGGACAAGGCCGTTCCGATCCAGAGCGTCCCTGCCGCTATCACAAGACCGACAGCCGGTATGACTCGCATCCTCTTTCTCCTTGTCACTTTCGTTCAAACACCAGATCAAGGGTCGCCGTGCCGTTCGGTTCGACGGTCACTTCCCGCTCCTGTTCCCCCAGGATCGGATGCCAGGCCTTGATCCGGTACCGGCCGGCCGGCAGATCTCCGATGGTGAACGAGCCCTCCAGATCGGTCACGGCATAATAGGGGTTGTCGATCGCATAGCCCCAGTTCTGCATATAGGGATGCATCCCGCACTGCATAGTAAACACTCTTCGCCCCTTGACCAAGTGCACCGTATCCGTA
The DNA here is from genome assembly GCA_019636815.1 of Nitrospira sp. Classification (GTDB taxonomy): domain Bacteria; phylum Nitrospirota; class Nitrospiria; order Nitrospirales; family Nitrospiraceae; genus Nitrospira_D. Next base: position 29,988 of record JAHBWT010000023.1, on the reverse strand, counting down.
GTCCCGGTCGCTTTCAGTGACGGCCGGTGCAGGACAATATCCACCCCGGTTTGGTCATACGCATAGCCCTGAATATCGTGCGACACGGGGTCCCGGTTGGTCACGGTCAGTTGGCGCTTATCGCCGACGACGGTCACGAAGGGGAGAAACTGGCACACGTTGGCTTCGACCTGCGCGTCCGTGGACGTAAACGGCTTCCCCTGTTGGACACCTTCCACCACAAGCACCACATCTTTGAGGCCGCCCGCCTGCCCGACGTTCACTTCCTTGAGGAACCGATACCCGTCACCGTCGGACAGCGCGCCGCAAAACGCCCGGTCCGAGTAGCGGCGCAGCTCGAATCCCTTGGGATCCGGTATCGTCCCCTTGAACGTTACTGTCCCCTTCACGACCGCCCCGTCGGTCACGGGGACGGCATCATATGCGCTCGCATGCCCCCCATCTCCGACCACGATGCCGGCCGGCGCCAGTATCAGGAGATTCAGCACGAGGATCGTCAGATGTCTCACCAGTCTTCCTCCTCCCATCCTAGCCTTGTCTCTGCATTGGCGGATTCGCCCGGTCTAACCGTTGCGGCAACTCGAATAAGAGTGGGGACTGCTCCGTAAAGACGACATGGCGAAACTCTTCGGACCAGGTCCCCTCTTTGCTGACCGTCTTGACCGGGAACCGCTGCCTCTGCGTCACCCATTGATAGTAATGCCGGTCTCCGGTGTCCCCGGACACCGTGACCTCGAATAATTCCGTGGGATAGCCGTTCAACGTCTCGGTGCCGATGAATTGCCGTGACAATTCTCCCGCCATCTTTTCGGTCACCGATAACAGATGATGCTCGGCGATCGGCACTTCGAGATATTGGCGCCGCTTCGACAAAATGAGCCAGGAGGCTTGGCGGTCCATCCGCACGATGATGATGCTGGCCTCTCCCTGCGGCTGGGCGAACTCGAACCGCCAGCGATCGTCCTTGACATTGACGTGGGCCGTCACCACGCTGTTCCCGCTCTTCACGATCCGGTCTGCTGAAAAGTCGAGCGCGGTTGCCTGATGGGCCATGCCGACGAGAAAGCCGACCGCCAACCAGCTCCCGATCCGACGACCCGCTCTGCCCCCGCGCGCCCCGTCTTTCATCTGATGCTTCTACCGCAGGCTCGGATCCGCTTCAAGACATTGGTCCTCGGGATACCGGATCGTGCGAGGGAACCCGGCTCTGATGCCGCCGGATTCCCTCACGCCGTTCCCGGCGTGCTCCGCCTAGTCGGCCTTCATCGACACCGGCATGGACTGCGCCGGTATCTGATGTTCGGCCTGCTGCGTAGCCGGCGCCTGCCCGCTCAACGGCAGGATCGCGCGGCTGTCCCGGTCCAGGACCTTCAACATTCCCCAGTGACCGGCGTCCATGTAGCCCGGGCGCTGGTTCAACCAGAGATAGTCGCCGGGAATCCCGTTCGGGCCGCCGGCCCCTCCATGCAGCCAGGCATTGATCACCTCGGTGCCGCCGAACTCCATCGTGCTCACGAGGTCCGCTCCGCTCATGTAGGGTTCGTGCTTCCATTCATGCCCGGCCACGCTGAACAGTTGCACCTGCTCACTGAACGCACCCAGGACATGGATCACCACCTGATCGCCGACGTGCGCCGCGATGGTCGGCGTCACCGGCGTTTCCCCCGTCTTCACGCACGCGAAGACCTCGCTGTACGCGCAGCCTTTCTCCATGCGGTAGTCGGTCGGCTCAGAGCGGTAATTCACCGCGGTCACGCCGGCCACTTTTTGGAGGTACGGCATGAAGCTGGTGCCGATGATGTTGTCCTCGTCCTGGAACAGGAGCGCGAAGGACCGGTAGTTCTGCCTGGTCTCGTTTCCCGACTGGCTCCGATCCACGATCACGTCCGCCCGCCAGGAACTCTTCTGGGCCAGATCCTCGCCCGTCACCGGATCACGGTACAGCGATCCCTTCGGCCCGATGATGATCGCGCCGAAGAGCCCGTTCCGCGGGTTTTCGATCACGTTGCCCCAGTCCTGAATCAGGGCCGCGTTCTCTCCGAACTCCGGATGGGCGTAGAACGTGTACGTCCGGCTTTGGCCCGGCGCAACCGTTTGATCTCCGGGATTATTGCCGGCGTTGATCCCCATCGATTCCTTGGGGTCGAACGCCAGATGATCCACGTGGAATCCGGCCCGGTCCTTGGCCATCTCGTTCTTGAGGTGGACCTTGATGCAATCGCCCACGTTCACGTGCAGGGTCAAGGGACTCGGCTCAAGGCTGCCGGAGGCGACCTTGGTCTTCTCGCCTTCGAGCACGTACATCTTGCCGGTCTCGTTCCCGAACACCATCTTACGCTCCAGGTCCACCTCCATCACCCCAGGCGCGCCCTTGTTGTAACGGATCGCCTTGTCGATGGCCGCGACGTTGAAGCTTTTCACCGGCGCGTCGGCCGGACAGACGGACGTGGCCGACTGCGGGATCTCTTCACGGCCCGGCAGCGGCTTCAATGTCGCATCCGCCTGGTCCAAGACCCGGAAGAGTCCCCAACTGCCTTCCGCAAAGTGCGAGGCGCGGCCACTGTAGTACAGGTAGTCGCCGGCCATCTGCTGCGGTCCGCCGGCGGCCGGAATGGCCGCATCGTACCGTTCCCCGATCACCACGTGCAGCGAGCTCCGCGGGATGGAGTTCTTGCTGTAGCGTTCCATCGGGAACCAGTGCCCGCTGATATGCCAGGAATGCACTTCGTTGGCCGATCCCTCGATCAACCGCACCACGACCGGGTCGCCCAGGTATGCCCGCAACATCGGCGTCTCGGGATCACCGTGGATCCGGCTGTTGAACAATTGCGAGGGGTCGGGATTGTTGGCCAATCGCACCGACAGAGGCTCGACGCGCATATTGTATCCGCCGCCCGTCGTCGCTTCGCCGCCATTGAGGAACTTCATCGGCGACAGATTGAGCCGTGCCGGATAGACCGCGGACGGCGTGCCGTCCACGGAAATCGCTCCGACTCTGACCTGAGGATTGTCAGCCGTGATCAGCTCGGATGTCCGGGGATTGGAGTCCATAACCTGCGTCACGATCTCCCGGAAGGAGCCCCGGATGTGGGCGGACACCGGCTCGGTGGTGTGGATGTCGGCGACCGGGCCGCTGCGAATCTCTTTCCCGGTCACGGGGTCATGATAGGTGGACCGTGGCGGTTCGGCGATGAAGGTGGAGTAGAACCCATGCCCCCACCCGTCGAGACCGAACACGTGGTCGTGCCAGAACGTGGTGCCGAAATCGGCGTCCACATACCAGCGTTCGCGGATCCATTCGACGGACGCGATCTCGCCCTTCTTATGCCCGTACTTCAACGGCCGCTCGAAGGTGATGGTGTTGCCCTCGATCTTGCTGATGCGGGCCGATTCGAACCTTCCCACTTCGTCCATGCCCACCCCCAGCTCGGTCTTCACGTGGAAGCGGGAGGCATCCTTCACTTTGATACTGGTCGCACCCTTCGCGGCATCCGCCTCGATGGTCGTGTTCATCGGCACCGGCATGCCTTTGCCGGGATGCTCGTCTTTCAGGATGGTGAAAGGACGGAGTGACATTTCATAGGAGAACCCGATGATCGGCCCATCGGACGCCTGCGTGTCGAACTGGAACATGTGCGGATGCAGGTTCGTCTTGCTGGAGAACCCTTGCCGTTCGTCGTCCGTGAGTTCGCTCTTGTAGACGACGTCGATGCAATCCTGCACGTTGCCGCGAATGACCAGCGGCATCTGCTTGGCCGGGTTCTTCCGGACCTCGGCTTCCTCTTCGTGCAGCACATAGAGCAGCCCCTGCGGATCCACGATCGCCGGTGTCTTGGCCGTCGCCTTCTTCAAAGTAATCGGCAACGTGATCGCATGGATATTGAACTGCTTGAGCGGTGCGCCTTCTGGACAGAGACTCCAGGGCCCGTTCTCACCAGGCTTGGCCGGCTCCGTCGAATTGCTGCCGTCGTCGCGCCGGTGGATCGGCTCCAACCACGGCGCGCCGCTGTGGCTCGGCGAGAACGGCACGCGCCGGCCGAGGTGCGGCCGCAGCCAGGGCCAGGCCACCTTCCCGGTTCTCGGATCGAACAAAATGGTCTGCCGCTTGCCCGGTGTTGCCGAAGTGTAGTTCACCCATTCGTAGGTCGTCTCCGGTTCAGTGAGCGCCTTGGCGCCGTCCCAGGCCCAATCGTTCACCGTCGCGTCGTAGGCGAGCGTCTGCTCTTTTTCCGTTTTCTTATGGCCCGGCTTGCCTTGCGGTGGCAGCTGCATCTCGACCCAATCCTTCAATGAAACCTTGACCGGATTTGCTTTCCAATCGGTCTTGCCTTTGGTGATCTCGAACTTCTTGCCGCCATACCAGTCGACCGTCGTCCCGACCAGTTTCTCGCTCGGCGTGCCGGGCTTCATGCGGCCGATCCGGTCCGGCAACTCAGCCAGTGGTTTCATGACGTCGGTCTGATACCCCGCTTGTTGCAGTGTGTTGTAGACCCGCCAGAAACCCCACATCCCGGTCACATAATGCTGCGGAATATGGCAGTGGAAGACGAACTCGCCGGCCAATGCCTGCAATCCGCCCGATCCGCCCTCGATCACCTGGTCATAGATTTCCGTCGGACCGATGGACTGCACGTCGAGACGATCCGAGTTATCACTGATGAGGGGGAACTTCACCGGCCCGTTGCTGGAGGCTGCGAAGTCAAGGTTACTGTTCTCCGGCTGGCGCGCCCAACGGATAGACCCGCCGTGCAAATGATGAGAGTGGACGATTTCTGACCCGCCCGCCATCCGGAACTTCGCCGGATCACCGAGATAGGATCGGGGAATCGTCGTCGCCGGGTCGCCGAATGTGTAGGACCCATAGGCCATGGACTCGTCGCCATAGAATCCCATGTGGGCCTGCAGCTCAATGCGAGTCCCGTGCGGTTCGCTGCGGTAGTTCAAAAGCCGCGCGCCGGGCCGATAGGAATCGGTGTGCGGATCACGCTGGGGGAGCATCTCCCCTTTCTTGTTCAAGAGCCGGAAGGCCTCGTCACCTGCCTCATGATAAAAGATCGCAAACTCTCTGAAATCCGCCCCGTTAGGATCTTCGATCATCGCTTCCCACCCGCTCGCCATCGGCTTCCCATCGAATGGGCTGAGATACCGAGAGCCTCGTGGCTCCACCACCAGCATCCCGATCAAGCCCAGATTGAACTGTTCACGTGATGCATGCGACCGGAAAAATCGAGCGCCCTCCTGGGTATCCGGCTTGATGTACCACTCGAAACTTTGCTGCTTCCCGGCCGCCACGGTCGCGTCTGGGTTCGACGGCGTCGCCGGCTTGCCGGTGGATGACACGACCATCGAGGAACCATTGATGATGAGGTTGGTCGCCTCCTCCTCCTCGGTGATGTCGTTGTGCAACGTGAGCTTCAGACAATCGCCCTGGTTGGCCCGAATCACCAGAGGCTGGATCACGTCGCCCTGCAATCCGTTCGACACGGCACCCGGATCGTTCTCCTTTTCCCGCGCCGCTTTATTCGCCGCCTCTTCCGCGCGGGCCTTCTCCAGATCTTCCTTCAGGACATACATGTACCCCGGGAAATAATCGAGAAATCGGCTCAGCGTAATCTCGATGTTGATCGCCGAGACGTGATATTCTTTGACCGGCGCGTTCGTTGGACACCGCTGCCCGTTCCCGACGGCCACCTTGGCGGGGTCCTCCGCCACCAACAGCACACCCTGCTGCAGCATATGGCTGTTGGCGCCGGTACTATAACCGCCCTTCGTCCCCATGAATTCCTGCTGCCGTTTGACCTCCTCCATCATGCGGTCATGCAGGATCGCCCCGCCTTCGCGGTAGATCACCTTTTCCGCCGACGCCTGTGTCGTCGTGTCCCGGTGGTGACCGTGTTTCTCAGCGGCCAACGCCATCGGTGCCACGGCCAGACCGCTCGCCATTACCAGGGCCAGGAATCGTCGCATGACGCCGGCCCTCCTTTGCCTCTTACTGTGACTGGGAATTTTGAACTGATGAGATCTCATAACTCGGCCTCCCCTTTCTCTTAAATTACAGCTATATTGAACCGTCTACTATTTAACCGCCTGATTACAGCTAGAATTTTCCCGCCCATAACCTGACTCCCTTCGTCACACTCTTGAGGAGAAGAACCGGCCTCCGAACCGACCTTACCGGCCTCGTATCTCAGAAGGGTTAAGAGCTGGTGAAGGGTTCCTTCTTGCGAAGGAATGGGTCATTCGGAGGCCGGTCCAAAATCACCCAACCCTCACCAGCGTTGCCTGCATAGCGCAATCGCCGTGCCACCAGGCAGAAAGACGAACATCAGTCAAAATTACCAACTGTGACACGACGTTAGAATTATCGTGGTTAAAGAGCGCCAATCGCTGAACTTCGTGGCATCCGTCTACACAAAGAGGCAGCAACGGAGTTCTCAACGTGCCTATCAAGAGAAATCAACGCGTTGCGCTGTCCAAGCTATTGGACGGTGTTTATCGGGAAACTGGGGCGTGATGGGGCAATGATGAAGCGATGTCTAGCAGAGTAAGTATGGGAGTCTTGCTCGACCTGCTTCGCGTTTGGCCTGAGCATGAACGCGGCGGATGATGGATGGTTCCAACCCGTCGACGGCTTCCGTGATGCTCCTCTCGATGCCGATCAAGGAGTACGCCACCACAAGGACCTTGTCGGCATACTCCTCGACCGCCCGTAGAAACTTCTGCTTGCCTCTAGTACGTTCATTCTCGGGGAGACGACGCCAAGCCGGATCGATCTTGTAGTCGGCACGGGGCTTTGTTCAGGAGTCGGCATGAACGCACCTTCTACCTATCGCATGGCCGTTTCAGAATCCGATGGCCCCATAAACGCCCGCCGTCCAGAAATTGTTCACCGTGTTGGTTTGATTGGAGGCAAGGTGGAATCGGCTGTCGAGACCCAGCCATAACTCTTTCCACACTCGATATTCGGCTCCGCCACCGAACTGAACCCCAATGTCCAAGTAGTTGATCTGACTCGACGTCGGGCTGATGACGTGGAAATCCAACCCGGCCGGAATGATCCAGGGCTGGAAATCGGTTCCCTGCCTGAACTTCACTTTAGGCGCCACGCTCGCTGTCAACATGGTCATCTGCACCTTGGCCGGTGTGGTATCACCAACCAGGGCTTCCCCATTCACGACGCTGCTGGAGGCCCACCGCTTGAATTCCAATCCGATCTCGCCGACAAGCGCGACGCCGTTCACCAGACCCCACAGATCCTTGGTGATCATGAGCTCGGCTCCACCACCGATGTAATAGCCGCCGGTCCCATCGTTCTTGCCAGCTACGCCATGGACGTCGGTGATCAACTCGCCGGCGCGATCGCTCAGCATCTCGCCATAGCCCCCGCGAAAGAACACGCGATTTCCCGTTGACGTCGTCTCTGTCGTCTCTTCGGCTGAAGCAGGCCCTACACCTCCTCCGGCAATTGCCGCAGCAAGTGAAACCGCGACGGCCCAACCCCCCACGTTGCGGTGAATGTTCCAAGTATGCATGAAGCTCCCCCTCTGGTTACGCATCGAGGAGCACGGCCCTCCTTCGAGCAATCAGCTGACAAACACTCGCCATCGAGGTGTCAGCGTGGTGAATGATCGATTCCTCACCGGTCCATCGTTCAATCCATAGGCGCGACAAACGTGCTCGCCTTTTCTTGGTCCTGCCCAATCGTTACGTGACGACTTGCGCATCCCCTCCGCGAGGCGCAGATTCGGACACCAATCCACTTCCGCTCGGCGCGCCAGTTCCTTGAGCTGAATCAGAACCGGGCCAGCGTGTCGATCGTGCGACAGTCCCACACACCTTGAACAAATAAACCGACAGTGAGACAGGCACGATCGATCCGGACATCCTCGATCAGTCCCTACTTTGGCCGCCTGCTGATGGCAATAGGCTTCCGGGTCCGGCGCGCCGAGACTTTCGTGATAGCATCGGAGGGCGATGTAGAAGTTGATCCGGCTCGCGACGGGTCTCCCCTCAAGCCGGATTCGGACATGGTGCAGGTCCCAGGCTTCTTCGATCAGTCGTTCGACGATCTCGGCCGATTGTGGAAAGTCCTCGAAGAACGCGACGTACAACGCCCCTTGTTCATCGGCCTCTACGTCCCAGGTCGGCGCCATTCGGACCAGCCTCAGCAAAGCCGGAGCCTCGACCACCTGGGCCTCAGGAATCGCGATTGAGAGACGCACCACCGGCCCCCGCGAGGAATTGCAATGTTGGATGATCCGACATCGTATCGGACTGCGAGGTCGCGGCGTCACCGATCGAAGTCCCCCTCGTCTTTGGCAGGCGCACCAGGACGGCAGACCCGAAATAGGCGAACGCACCCTTCATGTTGGAGAACACGTTCTTGAGCGGACCCATCCGCCGCTCTGTCACATACGGCAGCATCGAGATGACCCGTCGTTCATTGACCCCCATCGGCGTGACGGCATACCAGAGCTTGTCACGTACAATTCCATCCCCAAAAATTGAGGAGAGGACCACCTCACATGTGGCCCCCTCATCGCTCACCTGTGGCGGCCGGGACAACCGCTCACAACTGAGTGGACTGTGCTAGATAGCGACAGGGCGAATCCCCATCCCGCACCAGAGAGTCAGCCCTCCCTGTGTTGCTCCCAGTAATGAGCAACGTGCATGCCATGATTGCTCGCGTTCTCTCGACCGGCTCATTTATGCATCGATAGCGATGAGTATGACTTTCTTCGGCACACGAACTTCTGTTGTCGTGCCGAAATAAATCCATCGAGTTGGACAGTCAGAAGGAGGTCTCGCGCACACGTTTAGATATCATTCACTTATCCCGTCTAAACGGATAGACGACACATCTAGGAACAAAGGGCGAAATGGGGCATCAGCGAGACATTTCCCTGAGTTGGCTCTGGCCGGGTCGCAACCAACAGCCAAGAGCAGGCGGTTGTCTATGCGCGTCGGATTCGAGCGACGTAGGTAGCGATGCAGAAAGGAATCCGGGCGGTGACCAGGATCCCTGCGCGATGATCAGTCGGATGAAGGAAGGTCAATCAACCGGTAGGATGTCATGGAGGTCCGCCGGTATACTCATGGACCATGGGAAAATCAAGAACGAGATGAGGTAGGGCAAACGAAGGCTAGTCAATGCAATAGGCACGAAGCTTGTTGTAGAGACTGGCTCGGCTGATCTTGAGCAATTTGGCGGCCTTCAATCGGTTTCCCGCAGTCTTATTCAGGGCATCGACGATTCGCGCACGCTCTGTCTGGGCAACAGCTCCTCGCGACGCCGAGCGTAAGCTCTCCTCCTCAACAACGGCGTCACGTGAAACCAGATCATCGCACACCAGCGATTGTCCGGTGGTCGTGACGACGGCTCGCTCGATGTAGTGCTGCAATTCACGAACATTGCCCGGCCATGGAGCGTCATACAACGCCCGCATCGCTTTTTCATCGACAGACCGGACCGTTTGATGATGTCTGGCACAAGAGGCGTCGATGAAGTGCCGAGTCAGCAAGGGGATATCCTCTCTCCGTTCCCTGAGAGCCGGTAAATACAGCGGCAGCACGGCTAGTCGATAGTAAAGGTCCTGTCGAAAAGTTTTTGCCCTCACGAGTTCGGCCAGATCTTTGTTGGAGGCTGAGATGACACGCGCATGGATCTTCATCGCTCGCGTGCCACCGACCGGTTTGATCTCACTCTCCTGCAGCACACGAAGCAGCTTTGCTTGAAAGGTCGGCGTCGTATCGGCAATCTCGTCGAGGAAAATCGTCCCGCCGTCCGCTTCTTCGAATAACCCCCGTTTGTTTGTCACCGCTCCGGTGAACGCCCCTCTCACGTGACCGAAGAGCTCGCTTTCAAGCAGAGTTTCTGGAAGTGCGCCGCAATCGACCACGACGAACGGCTGATCCCTCCGGGTACTGAGCATGTGAATCGTTTTTGCCAGGAGTTCTTTTCCCGTTCCGCTCTCCCCTTGAATGAGGACCGTCGCCGAGCTGTCCGCGACAAGTCGGGTCATGTCGAAGAGCTGCTGCATGACCGGACTTCGGCCGATCAGATCGCCGAGGCGATCTGCGGCTGGTATGGTCGAGGTGTCGGGAGATAGGTTGCTGTGCATCGTGTTCGAGGCCGTCTCGAACAGCACGAGCATCGATGCCACTGCGCCGTTCTGATCCGTCAGGGGAAATGCTTCGTGCATCCCGCAGGCAGTCCCATCACCGCTTCCCGAACACGACACACACTGCACCTCCGGTGTCTCGAATACTTTGATCGCGGGACAGGTTCCGCAAGGATCTTTCCGATGGGCGAAGGCTTCATAACACTTGGCGTGATGCTGGCGACGGTCCTGCCTCTGGTCCACCGCCCAGGCAGCTTCGTTCGCGTACACGACGTTGAAGGCTCGATCCATAACAGCCACTCGATCGGACAGTCCACGAGCCAATTGTTTGATCGCCTCTAAGCGTGCGGTAATGATAGGATCCATCGACGCAGAACCTGGTGGGATTTCTGAGTCAGACAAAACGATCTCGCGCCTGGTTGATGGCAGGCTTCTCCCTTAGCCTGCCATGAAACGGACTCCAGCGCGATTAATCACACCCCGTTTCATAGACTAATAATTGTTGCACACATGCCTTGAGGTCCGCAATACGGACGGGCTTGTCGAAGTATGCGTTCGCTCCTGCTCGTAACACTCGGGCTTTCAATGCCGCATCGCCGAATCCCGTAATGACGACGATAGGACAACGGGGAGCCACCGTCCGGAGCCGGCTGATATAATCATCTCCACCTGCCGGCATTCGCAAATCAGTAAGGATCAGATCCGGCACGGATTGTAGCACCGACAGAAAGGCTTCATCTCCATCCCTCGCCTCACGAAGCTGATACCCCGTTCCCCAAAATTCATCACAGAGCAGACTGCGCATGTCTCTGTCATCTTCGACGATCAGCAGGACGACGGTCTTTCGTTCTGGTCGTGTCATGATCATCCTTCGGCTCTCATTTGCTCATTCGTGAGCGTCTGAAGAACTCTGTGGCAAGGCGCGTGCCTCCGGAGGCAAGGAGAGATGGGTCAAATAGCAGAAGAATTAAGGCGGTGTCTGGATGAGTGCGCCTCGAGTGGCGAGAAAAACCACATCCATAGGGACGGCAGCTGTCGCAGGATGCAACAGCCTTCCTGGCCTCCTGTCAGCTGGTTGAAGCAAGCGGCAGTAGAATTCTAAACGTCGTACCCTTCCCTTCTTCACTCTCAACGGCGATGGAACCCTGGTGTTCGTCGATGATGCCCTTGACCACGGTCAATCCCAATCCAGTTCCTTGGCCGAATTCTTTCGTCGTAAAGAATGGCTCGAAGATCTTCTTGATCACATCTCGGGGAATTCCATGGCCCGTATCCACCACCGTGAGTTTCACCATCTGATTCTCCGACGCCAGACCGACTCGCAGAATTCCCCCGTCCGGCATGGCATGGACGGCATTCATGATGAGATTGATCGCCACCTGGCTCATGTGATCCGCATCAGCCAGGACCAAGGGACAGGAGGTTGCCAGGTCCATTTCAACGTGAATCCGATTTCGCGCGAGACGTTCGTGGAAAATCTCCACACTGTCTTCAATCACCTTTCGAAGATCCAACGGACGACGTTCGGGCATTTTGCGGCGCGCGAACGATAGCAGCTGATTCATCACCCTTGTGATCCGCTCGACCTGGGTAATGATAGTCTGGAGCCCCTTTTTGATCGGCTCCTCCGTCACCCGATCCATCAGATATTCGGCGCGGCCAAGGATGACGTTCATCGGTGTTCCGATTTCGTGAGCCATACCGGATGCCAGCGTCCCAAGCTCTGCGATCCGCTCGGTCCTGCGCAATTGTGCCTGTAGCCGCTTCCGCTCGCTGACGTCCCGGAGCATGACCAAGATGGCCGGTCCCTCTTCATCAGTGAATCGAGTGGCGCTGACCTCGACGTCAATCGACGTCCCATCGAGCTTGAGGATTTTATCCTCCGAGACCGGAACCACTTGCATCCCCTCCAGCAACTCGTGGATCCGCTCGCGAACGACGGCATGATGATCCGGATGAATGAGATCCAAGAGTGACTTGTCCAGAATCTCGTTCGCCCTCACGGCGCCAAACAGCTTGATGGCCTGGTCGTTGGCAAACACGATCCGGTCGCCCCTGTTGACAAGCACTGCGTAGGGTGAGAACGCAATAAGGCGTCTGTGGCTTTCTTCACTCTGTCGGAGCAGCTGTTCGGCTCGCTTGCGTTCGGTCACATCGGTGACGAATCCTTCTACGTAGTTGAGTGAGCCGTCCGGTGTGTAAATCCCCTCGCCTCGCTCCCACACCCATTTGACCTCACCCAATCTGGTCAGGATGCGGTAGGTCATCTCGAAGGGGCGATGCTGCTTCAGAGCGGCCTGAACATCCTGCCAGACACGCTCGCTGTCATCGGGATGCATATTCGTGCCGTATGAGGTACTGCGTTGAACGAGGTATTCATCGGTGGTGTACCCGGTCAAATCGCAGACCCCCTCACTGACATACTCGAAGATCCGGTCGCGATCATTTTGGCACCGATAGACGAAGCCCGGAAGGTTGCCGACCAACGTGGCCAGTTGCCGCTCACCCTCACGGATGGCTTCTTCTGCTTGTTTCCGTTCAGTGATGTCTCGGAGAATGACGGTATAGAATATTCTCTTCTCCACGGCGATATGGGAGATGGCAGCCTCGATGGGAAACTCTTCTCCGTTCGAGCGGAGCCCCATCACCGTGCCCAGTTTACCCATCTGTCGGGTTGTCACACCGGATTGCCCAAATGTATGAATATGATGACGGTGGGTTTCGCGAAACCGCTCGGGCAGAAAGCGCTCAAGCGGCCGCCCCATTGCTTCTTGAGTAGAGCAGCCGAACATCCGTTCGGCTGCTCGGTTGAACAACACGACGTTCTGATCCTCGTCCACCGTGATGATCGCATCCATCGCGGATTCAATGATACCTTCCAGTCTGAGCTGGCTGACGACGAGTTGCTCTTCAGCCTTTTCGCGACGAACGACGGCGCGCACGATATCCCTATCCGCACGGTCTCGGGCCTCTTGCGCCACCGTCATCAAACCTTCGGCATGCGCTTGCTCGACCCGTGCGGACGTCAACTCCTCCTGAGTTCGTCGATACCACATCAACCCTATCGCAATGACCCAGAGAACCATCGTGTTCAATGCACGGTTGAATACCGCGTAGGGAAGCGGAACACCGTCCGGTTTTATCAGAAGATCCATCCAGGTCAGCGCGGTGGCAACAACGGAAAAAGAGAGAGGATCATACACGCGAGATGAGAGGAGTGTCAGGAGCATCGGAATGACGTACAGAATCGACACGGCAATTCCGACGGGGGCGAGGAGGTCGGCGATGAATATTCCGATCGTGAAAACGGGAATCATCCACGGCACAGCGCGCATAGCAAGACTGCCCACGAGTATCACGTGATCCATCCCGGCTGCCTCAGCACGGGCCGAAGCCAATTCTGATACGATGATCAGAAAGAGGTTGTCATTCCTCTAGATGAGGCTTACCTTCGATTTCGGCGAGCTTACGATACAGAGTCTTCCGATCAATGCCAAGGGCATGAGCAGCTTGGTACTTATTGCCGCCTGACTTTTCGAGGATCTTCTTGATGTACTCTTTCTCGAGTTCGTGTAAAGGGAGAGCCTTCTCGGAGGCTTCGTCCAACACGCGGCGGTCCCCACGTGCTCCTTGTACTGCCACGGGCAGATCGTCCGGGGAGACTTTTTCGCCTCGACTCAACGTGACGGCCCGTTCGATGACATTCTCCAGCTCCCTGACATTCCCGGGCCAGGCATAGTCCATGAGCATGGCGAGAGCCGCCTCGCTGACGCCCTTGACTTCTTTCCCACGGGCCTCGCCGCACTTCTTCAGAAAGGCTTCGACCAAGAGTGGAATATCCTCTCGGCGTTCTCTCAGCGGCGGCAACTTCAGCTCGATCACATTCAGTCGATAAAAGAGATCCTCGCGGAATCGCTTGTTTTTCACTTCCTCGCTGAGATTCAGGTTGGTGGCGGCAATGATCCGCACATCGACCGAGATCGGTTTGGTGGCTCCCACGCGCCTGATTTCTTTTTCTTGAATTGCGCGCAGAATCTTGGCCTGAAGCATGAGCGGTAACTCACTGATTTCATCGAGAAACAACGTGCCTTTCTGGGCTTCTTCAAATAATCCGCGCTTGTCCATCTTCGCGTCGGTAAACGCGCCGCGCATGTGGCCGAACAGTTCGCTCTCCAGCAGCTGTTCCGGAATCGCTGCGCAGTTCACCGGAATAAAGGGTGCATCTTTCCGATCGCTGTTGTAGTGAATGGCTTTCGCCACCAACTCCTTCCCGGTTCCGCTCTCTCCTGTGATCAGGACGTTGGTCGGACTATCGGCGACTCGACGAATGAGATCGAAGACCGCTTGGATCGCCTTGCTCTTGCCCAAGATATGGTGAAAGCTGTATTCCTTGTGGACTTCTTTCCTGAGTCGGCTGACTTCCCGTCGTAGGGATGCTTCTCGAACGACCCGCTCGATCACGCGAACCAACTCATCCTTCTTGACCGGCTTGGTGAGATAATCGCTGGCTCCGTGTTTCATCGCTTCGACGGCTGTCTCCACGGAGCCGAATGCCGTCATGAGGATGACATTGCTGTCTGGATATGTCTGTTTGATTTGGATCAATAATTCCAATCCTTCCATCCCTTTCATCCGAAGATCGGTCAGGACAACCGCGTAGTCCTCCTCGGCCAGCAATCTTAGGGCCTCCTGACCACTTCCGGCCGTCGTGACTTGGTGCCCGCGATCTTTCAGCATGTCGTAAGCGAGTTCCCGCATATCGGCATCATCATCGACGACGAGAATCGCTCCCCAATCTTCGGTCATTTCCTTCTCTCCTCAACCCCCCAGATCACCAAGGGCTGCCCCATCACGCCACAGCCGACCTCGGTAGGTGGCGCATTATGGGCCAGTTTATGCACTCAGGGATACACATCAATAACAGATTTGCAAAGAAGGGACCAGGGAAGTTGATAGCTGGAAGGAAACTTCGACATAGAGATGTATGCTGAACTGCTTGGAAGAATCTTGGCTCCTGAAATTGAGGGGTGGACCGAGAGATAGTTCCCTCCTCGACCAAGCTTTAGTCGGTTTTGGCGCCAGAGGGGATAAACGTAACTTCGGAGGCCGCCGTGGCTGCTACGGGAGGATATTCTCCTTCGTAGGCACTTGGGAATACATACAGTTTGTCACCAGTCGCGAACAGAACCTTGTATTCCCTGGCCTCATCATCGCGAAGGTACACCTTGAACAGACTAGATGAGGCTTGTTTATCGACTCGTGCCCAATTCAGGCCAAGTTGCACCGATACAATATACAGACCGACGGCCATGACGGCGAGAGAAAGGTATACCATCGACAGATCAATGTGCCCGCCGGCCTTGGCGAACCGCACGACCAGGAGTTCAAGTGTCGAGGCAAACAATAGGAGAAGAAGGGCGATCGCAACGACCGACAGGACAATGGTAGGCATGACCCAGCTCAATCCACTGAGCAGAGGGATCATGGTGAGGAACCCGACCAGAAGCCATGGGCCATACTGAACCACGGCAACGGACACCTTGAAACGTTTGGTTCCTGTGACGTTGCCGTGACTCTCCATAGAAGCCAGGTTCGTGGTAGCCAGATAGCCCAAGAAGAGAATCAAGAGCAGCGGAATCCAGCTTTGGCTAAAGTAGACCGTCGTCGGAACCTCATCCAAGATCCATGCGGCTCCAAATTCTGAAAAATACGATCGCGTGTAAACCGATCCCGCCAGATAGGCCACACCCGTGATCGCGAACAAACCAATTAATATTTTCGGCGCCTGCTCGATAATCCGGCGAGTGTTGGCGCGAGCAACTTCAGCTTTCTTTTTCTTATTGTCGTTGGACGGCATGGTTCATGATCCAGACCATGTGGATGGCCGGCAACGCTTCGAACGCTATATTCTAGGAGGGATTCGAGGGACGGCGCAATGTATAAAGAGAGATCATGACGCCTCAGTTCAACTTGATGAGATCGGATCGGGATTCATCTTGCTGATCGGTATGATGGAACTTGAATCCTCCCAGATCCTGATAATCCATAATAACGCTGTCCATGCGCGCGGCGCTCGCCGCGGGGACGGCCACCGTCAACCCGTCGATCGCCTGGACCTGATCCTCCGGCTGAGCTCGATCTTCCAGCGTGATGCTGAAGGCCAACCGTCGGTCGTCCATATCCTTGACCTGCACCCTCACGATGGGATCCTCGGGATGCTCGATGATCAACTTCTTCAACCGTTCGACAGCCGGTCGTGTAAATTTCATCGCTTCGCCTCCTATTTTACAATCGAGCCTTGCTACCGGACGATGGATTCAAGATAACATACGGCTTCTGTAGTCTGCTTTTCGGACTTTACTTTCGACGAGAGGATCAGTGGCCTCGAACTGCCCGGCGAGGCCGCCCGATGGTATCGTCCATGGCCTTTCTGCTGATCCCATTAGACGATGTTATGTGTCACGTGAAGGCCACCGAAACCATGGTTCGCCAGTGGCTTCTGTGTTCAGAATGAGCACCCCCCTCTTTCGTAGCAGATATTTTGGGGAATGCGCTCGGCTACTCTCCCTGCTACGCTTTTGTCTATCAGGAAGGATAGGCATAAGCGGAAGGAGTACCTATGACGAACAGGCCGAATCCCGTGCGCCGCTATAGTCGGTTTCCGGTCAGATGGCCCATGCTGTATGGAAGTGATGAGCTTGTCGCGGAAGGGACTGTCTTAGATTTGACTTCTCTCGGCTGGCGACTCGCGGGATCGATGCCGGTTGTCCCCGGCATGCAGTTGACTCTCCAAGTCTCCATTCCCGAACGGTCCACCCCACTTCGTATCCAACGGGCGACCGTGCTGTGGGTGAAGGATCATGAATTTGCAATTGAGGCCCACGAAATGGCACCCATCGACCACACCTGGGTCGACGAGTTCCTTCGCCAAAAACTCGGCCTCATATGGATGTCACGAACCGCCGACCATGAGATCTCCGTTCACCCCAGAGATGAGATGACTCATAGCGCAACCGTCTTACCAGAGTTTCCCGTTCCATCCGTTGAGGACCTGCAGCGAGAACTCTCCGCCCTTCACACCGATTCGACCGACATGTCTGCCGATGCGCACGGGACCGGCAACTCGGACTTTCAGGAGGGAGAGCGTCACTCACCCTTCATCCGCTTGCCGGAAACGATTTTTCCGGAGGCGCGCCGCATCATTCGCAGGATGCTTGCTCTCAAAGCGGCTCGTGCACGGACCGGCCGGGATCCGATTGCGAACAACTAGACGACGGCGCACCGAAACTCTTCAGCTTTTATCTAACCCGTCCACCTCCGTGAGATAACGTCGTATCGATCGGAACGACAGAGTAGCTATTTTCGCGCTTACCTGATAGAATGACGGTGTTTCATTGCGGAGGGCCTCGCATGAAACGATCATCCAACGGCCTACCACCGATGTTGTTCCTACCGAGAATCTGATCGGAAGCCTGACCTGAGCCGTTCACCTATTACGTCTTTGGCCCTCTCCTTCCCCTTTGAAGTCCTCTCGCGTCATGGACAATGTCATTCTCACAAGGAGGACTCTCATGGGTACAAAACTGTATGTTGGCGGGTTGCCATTTGCAGCAACCGAATCTCAACTTACCACCTTATTTGGCGAGCATGGGACCGTCGAATCGGCCCGCATCATCGCGGACAAATTCACCGGCCAATCTCGAGGTTTTGGCTTTGTCGAAATGTCGACCGCTGAGGAAGCCAAGGCTGCGATCACGGCCTTAAACGGTTCACAGATGGATGGACGATCGCTCACGGTCAATGAGGCGAAGCCGATGGAGCCTCGGTCTGGTGGGGGGGGTCGATCCGGTGGTGGATATACCCGTAACCGCTACTAACCCGCTTCGCCATCAACGACCTACCGGCAGAGTGCTTCAGCTGAAGCACTCTGTCATTTTCCATTAGACCTAGCCTCTGCACACTCTTGGCATTGAACTGGGCTCCGGCGTAATCCTGCCCGATGCACTTCGCTTACAGGCTCTCGAGCTTATCCATATTTCAACAGCCATCCACCTCTTGCCTCTCGTGAGCAATCTAGACCATGATGTGGTAGAGTAACCGGGTGGATCATTCCGATCCTCGCGCTTTTCCCTCCCCGTGTCGTTCCTGCGCGATTGCAATCATCAGGCCGTGCCTGCCCATTTCGATCAGGCCTGCACCCTCGACAAGCCTCGGTGATTAATGGCGGATCCCGCCGCCCATAAGTGTCAGAACAACTTTAAAGGTGGAGGAGCGATGAATACATCATGGGGCGCCAAAGCCTCACATCGACGGAAGCGGGTCGTTCTTCGAACCAAGGTCCGTTGGGAAATGCTGGGACTCCAAGATCCGGCGCAATCATCCTCGTCACCGTCAATCGAGGACATTCGCCGCCAGATCTCGTCCGCCGCCAGTTGGGGATTGAGTTCGGACACTCTTTCCCGCTCTCGCCAGACGGATGTGCGCTCCAAACCTCGGCCCAAGGCGGCGGCGGTTGATCGCAAACGTGGGAGCGCTTCGCAGTAGGTCTCTTATATCAGCACGTCGCACCGGAAAGGAGGGCACCATCGCAGGAACAGGTAAGACTACCCAGGCAAAGCGGGACCGTGAGAAATCACGTCAGCAGAAACAACGTGAAAAAGAAGAACGCCGAGTACAGCGGAAGGCCGCCAAGCTGAACCGGCCGACGCAGGAGGGCGAGGATCCTGACCTCGCCGGCTTGCATTGGGGGCCGCAGCCTCCGCTCTATTGAAGGCCCCCGAAGCACAAAACATCACGGGCTCACAAATGCGCACGAAATCGCGGTACGGCCGGAATGTGGTGTGGTGTCAGCGACCCTGATGGAACAGGTGAGCCGTGGCTTATGGTGTTGCTCACAATGACGTATGCAATGACTGGAGGATATTGTACAGCGAGAAAGGGAAGCCCCGGCGGCTTCCCCCGAGCAGAGACCGGAACCGGCGTGCCGAAGAGGGTCACGCAGCGGGAGCGACAGAATCACTGGCGCGAGCGATGCGCCTCGCAGGTGTTAGCCGGTCGGCGATCGTCGATAGCGACCAGACACATGCGAAGACAGCTTGATGCCGGACAGACAGATGTCGCTAGGCAAGACTGCCGGTACTTTTTCACCGGTCACTCCGATTGATCATTCGCTATTCCGTCTCTTCGCCGCCTTCAATGCATACTTCGCATTGGTCCAATTCCGAGGTGCCGTGCTCACTACAGAAATACCGGCGGCACCGGGTGCATGTCATAAAGGTCATCCTGACTCGATCTTCGGCTTCGCATCGATAACACTGGCCAGCACTTCGGGCTTTGGGCATCGCTATGTCTCCACGACAGTCGTATGAGTTCTTGGAACGTCATTTCCATGGTGTGGCGATTACTGCAGGAAGTGGCCCGCGTCCGCCACACGGTTCGTTCTACACTGATAACATATCGGTGCTCATCGCTCCAATCTCAAAACAGACATGCGTTGATCGTGCGAACACAATCGCAACAGCATCGTTGTGAACCGTCACACATCTTGCCGCAGGCTGATGAAGAGTTTGCTAGATCTAGCTTAGGGAAGAATGGATTTGCGAGTTGTTTCGCTTACTAGACCTGTCGTCGCCTAACTCACCCGATATGGCTGAGCCTATGCAGGCGGATTGAGGAGGAAGGCCGTTTTGAAAGTTCTGTCTCTGGTCCCAAGTGGTGAGCCGGCTGGGACTCGAACCCAGGGCCCTCGCCTTAAAAGTTATAATCATTCAATAATAGCAAGGCTTGGATTTACTATGGTTTCCCAGTTTTATCTTCTAGATCGTTGTGTTAGCGGCTTTCTACCGATTCGATTGATATGAGTAATTTGGTCTATTTTATGGCGGTACTCCAAGACCACATCATCTCAGTAGAGACATCGGTAGATATTCTGAGATGATTGACGAGAGAGAACAGGATCAACTTTCCTACGACACCGGTTCCTGTTGGACAGCCGATGAGGAATGGCCCGGAATCCATCGGGCCAAGATGACTCGGATCTCTTCGAGCGTCACCGGCTTGGCGAGATAATCGTCCATGCCGGCCTTACGACACTTTTCGCGGTCCCCTGGCATGGCGTTCGCGGTGATCGCGATGATGGGAAGCCGTGGGCTTCCGCGTGCCCCTTCCTCCTTTCGGATCATCGCCGTGGCCTCCCAACCATCCAACTCAGGCATTTGGCAATCCATCAGGACCAACGCATACCGGATTCGAGCGACCGCGTCGACCGCTTCAAGCCCGTTGGCCACGACATCGGCCCGGAAGCCGAGCTTTTCCAACTGAATCACAGTGATTTTCTGGTTCACAATATTGTCCTCAGCCACGAGGATGCGGGCGCGCGCCGCCCTGGCGGCTTCCTTAATAACATGACGGGTCACCAACACATCGCGGGGGCGACTCGCGGCTCCCACATCCAGTACGTCAGGGGATGATGCATGGGCTGACCTGTCCACAATCATAGTCAGACAGTCGTATAAGTCCGCGCGATGGACGGGCTTGGTCAGGTAGGCGGCAATCCCCACCTGTTTCACTTGTTCAGCCTGCCCCCGCATACCCATTGAGGTCAGTAAGACCAGGGGAATGGTCGCCAGTAGGGGATCAGATTTGATTGTCTGCGCCAATTCCAGTCCGTCCATGCGCGGCATCTGCAAATCGAGAATCGCCACATCAAAGGGTTCGCCCCGGGCCGCCGCACCTTTCAGTAGAGCGAGGGCTTCATATCCATCCGAGGCGGTGACGCTCTGGAGGCCCCACTGGAACGCGTATTGTTCCAGGATACGTCGGTTAGTGGCATTGTCATCCACGATGCAGACTCGCCGGCCCGCGAGAGACCCTCTTGGCAATGGTATCGCGCGAGTCTGTTGATGGGTCAGCCACACCGTAAACCGGAAGGTGCTTCCATGACCCAGAGTACTCTCTATTCCAATCTGTCCGCCCATCTGTTCCACGAGTTGTTTGCAAATGGCAAGGCCCAGTCCGGTGCCACCAAACTGGCGCGTGGTTGAGGTGTCTGCCTGGGTAAACGGCTTGAACAGACGCTCCTGTACCTCGGGGGCAATGCCGATCCCCGTGTCGACCACGGCAAATTCGATCAGGGTGCGCTCGGCGCTCTCCTTGCTCCGTGTCACATGCATCATCACTTCGCCCTGTCGGGTGAACTTGACCGCATTGCCAAGAAGATTGATAAGGATTTGGTGCAACCGGCCGGGGTCCCCTTGTAACGCCGTGGGTACTTCTGCATGCAGGAGACAGCCCAATTCCAGGCCCTTGCGCTGCGCTGGTTTGGCAAAGAGATCCAGTGCCTCTTCGACAGTGGTCCGGAGGTCAAAATCGATCGTCTCAAAAGTCAATCCGCCCGCTTCGAACTTCGAGAAATCAAGAATGTCGTTGATGAGGTCGAGCAGGGCTTCGCTGGACCGCTGCACATCTTCGGCGTAGTCCCGCTGCTGGGAAGTCAGGGGAGTATCGAGCAAGAGTCCGTTAAACCCCATGATGGCGTTGAGGGGAGTACGAATCTCATGGCTGATGACGGCGAGGAAGGCGGATTTGGCTTGTGTGGCAGCCTGCGCCTCGACTAACGCCCGGTCGAGGTCGCGGTTCTTCTGCTCCAGCTCCCGCGCATAGGCAGTCACTTGAGCTTCGCTCTCGCGTAGTGCGTCCGTTCGCTCATGCAATCGTGCTTCGGTGTGCCGACGCTCGGCCACTTCTTTTTCCAACTCCCGGTTCGCCACGGAGAGGTCGCTCGTTCGTGCTGTCACTTTCTGTTCCAATGCGTTATGCGCGTCACGCACGGCGGCCTCGGCCCGTTTCCGTTCTGAAATACTCGCCGCCAGTGCCAAAGCCATGATGCCACTGAGACCCAGAAAGGATTGCAAGACCAGGAGGGACTCATTCTGCGACTCCCTGGTAAAGGGACCGGAGCCCTGCAGGGTACCCCATATGGCGATCCCTGAAAGCAGGAACGTCGCGGTGACGGTGTCACGTTCACTGAAGCGGGCGGCGACCCAGACAAGGCTCGCGACGACCAGAAACACGAGGGGGTAGTTTTTGAGGGTCCCTGGGACCACATTAGTGAATAAGGCCAGGCCCATCCCGAGGAGCACGACTATCGAGAGGGCCGCTTCAAATGTCTGGTCACGATTCCATCGCACATGGGGACGTTGTGACCACAGGACGAGGGTGGGAGCCACGAGGAGGTTCCCTGCGACATCACCCAGCCACCAGGTCATCCAAATCGATGGGTAGTTGGCCCAGCTGGCATAGCCGCCCACAGCAAGACTGCTCACCCCGAAGGTGGCACTGATGGTGGTGCTTATCAATCCGGCAAGCGCCGCGAACTTCAACACCCCTGGTGCAGAGGAAAAGGCACGCTGACCGTGGGCAAATCGGTTCATCAAATACGCGCCCATGAGTCCTTCCAGCGTGTTGCCCGTCGCGATGCCAAGGGACGTCAGAATCGACCCAGCGGTGAGTTGATTGGCCAGGAATGCGCCCAGGAAAATACCTGGCCAGACCCGATATCCCAAGATCAGGAACGCGGCCAGCGTCATACCTGTGGGTGGCCACACCGCGGTTGCGCTGGCGTGCACAAACGCCAACATCAGTCCGAGTTTGGCCGCGCCGACATAGAGGGCGGCCAGTACCAGGACGCTCCTAACAAATTGGAGACGGCGCAGCTTGGCCTTCATAGGATCTGGATCTTCGAGGCAGGAGCAAAGGCGAGGCCGCGCGGCGAGGACTTCGAGAGCAGGCTCGGCCGGTGCCCCACATGTTCTGTACTCGTACCATGAAGGGAGCAAGAGCACTTCCCGGGGAGATCAGGAGAGATAACCGTGCAGAAAACCACCGTGAAGCAAGACCGATCCCTCGGTTGTGCCCGGCACGTGATAGGGGTTATTACCCAATCCTCAGTCACGCCAGGTGACGGGGAACTTTGGCCTTGCAGGCGCATAAACACTTCTCGGGTACAGACATGTGAAGCATAACATTAGGTATACTATCAATTATGCAATTTGTAAACGATTTTGCCTCAACATCCAGAGCCTTGTCGGCTTCCCGCCCTGATTTCCTGAGGAATAATCAGTAGCTTACTGCTGATGCAAGGGTTTCACCTAGTTTGGTCAGCCGGCCACATCAAGCGACTTCAGTTTGCTTCGATCTAATAAAAAGAAGCGCTTTGACGTTACTGTCTTAATTGTACGATATACACCGTAAGAAGAAAAGTTGGGGAAGAGTTTTGTTACACAATTCACCACAGTAGTGACACTGTATAAAAGTTGAGGGAGTCGTTCCCGACATGTGATGTTCCCTGCAATGAGAGGGTATATCCGGCGCTATCGAGGGGCTACCCTGACAGACTACTTGGAGTGTGCGTACCAGGTTCGGATTGAGATACCATCGCGAACAGTGTCTCCTGCGGCATTCACTCCGGGTCGCGCTCCATGTACGAAACATGGGTCGGAAATGAAGTTCCGATGATGCCCCCTGTTCTCCCTCGTGCTAGAATACCCGCGATCTCATCGTAAAGCGGAGCGTAGAGTCGGATGCCAGGACTGGCTCAAGGGCGTGATCAACCAGAAAGAATCCCAGGCGATGATTACAAGTCGAGACGAAGTTCTGAAGCTCATTGAGCAAAATCAGGCCACTCTGAGAAGGCTGGGAGTTCGCCGGTTGGGCTTGTTCGGGTCTTATGCCCGGGGCGAGGCCATGCCAGGGAGTGATCTCGATTTTGTGGTTGAGCTGTCGGAGAAGTCCTTCGACGCCTATATGGATACGAAGATCTTCCTTGAGGACCTGTTCCGGTCACGCGTGGACCTGGTTACGATGAGTTCCATCAAGCCGCGACTCCTGCCGATTATCCAATGAGAAACCGTCTATGCCCCGGGATTCTAGAGTCTACCTGGAAGACATTCCGGAGGCCACTCGCAAGATTGCATCCTATACGGCAAACCTGTCCAAGGCCGCGTTTCTAGACGATGAGAAAACCTTCGATGCGGTGGTGCGGAATCTTGAAGTGATCGGTGAGGCCGTCAAGAAACTCCCCGAGGACCTCCGTACTCAGCATCCGGCGCTGGAATGGAAGAAAATGGCCGGGCTTCGCGACATTCTGATTCATGAGTATTTCGGCTTGGATTCGGAAATCGTCTGGGACATCGTGAAGAACAAAGTACCGACGCTCAATCAAGAGGTCCGAGTGATGTTGAATCAATAGACTGAATCTGGGCATTCTCCATCTCTCGGCTACCTCACAAGACCTCTGCTTACAACACATATGTAAAGATGAAAGGAAGCCCCCAGAGGCCGAAGGCTTCCCCGTGAAGCACCTAACGCTAAGGTGGCTCTTTCACGGGAGGATGAATGGCACTATGCAGTTCATGAAGGAAAGGCGAGGCAGAGGTCGGGAACCGAAGCGGAATCACGGAGCAAGAGTGACAAGGGTGGTGAGCCGACTGGGACTCGAATCTAGAGCCCTCGCCTTAAAAGTTCGAATCAAGGGCTTTTGATACGTGCTCGCTATTGCAATGGTTTCCCATTATTCGTTGCGATATTGCGCGGTCACCGAGCATACGCAAGCAGCTTGTCAGAAATCCGTCGAGCAGCAAGCAAAGGTCTCCGATAAAGATTCACATCCCGAATCCTCAGAAAGCGGGGATGCACAGAACAAGGCTTGATCCTGATTTCCGTCGATCAGAACAAATTGTGGAGAGAGAATTTTACTCACAGCACAAACTCTGTTATATCACACATAAATAATCACCATTTTTGACATCGAAGGGAGGTGGAGTGCTCATGGCAACGAAGAAAGCAGCGAAGAAGCCTGCCAAGAAGGCAGCCAAGAAGAAGTAGTAGTCGCACCGTGAGGAGGCGTCGGCCACGTCGCCTCCTCACCATCCCCCGTCCTCGATCTTGCTCAACACCGCATCGCACGAGTCGCTGTCCGAACGAACACTTCATCAACAACACTTCCGAGAGACTCGAGCACCCGAGAGAACGCACGTCACAGACGAGAGCTCCCCTTCACCGACCAGCCTCCATCGGAATAGAATCGGCGACGGTGTCCGGCTGCAACCAGGCACGCCGACGAAACGCACCCCAGGAGATGAAGGATAAGGCAAAAGAGGACGGAACGACCGACCGGCTGAGATCACGGCAACGAAAAAGCGGCACGGCAAAAGAAAGGGGAGGTGATCACCACATCACCTCCCCCATTTCCCTAGCACCAGGAGAGACTCCATGGCGTAAAGAAGGCAGCAGGCGAATCCTAGCATGAACGTTTTCCTGATAAAAGAATAAAAATAGCAATACAATCAATTACTTGAGAAGATATACCTGACGATGCTAAAGGACAGTCATGGGTGAGGATATTCAATAAGCGTAGCCACGCTCGATTTGAGGTGCAACGAAACGACCAGAGGGTTAATGCACAGCGAGAAGGGAAGCCTCCGGGGAGCCAAAGGCTTCCTAAGAGTAACCGTTCAGCGCTTCAAGGCATGAGTGGCCATCCATTTCTTGGCTTCATAGGCCATGGTGGCCAGCGCCTCCAGGTCATTGAGACCAAACAAAGTGCCGTTGCGCCAGCATCGGATTGATCCTTGAATGGCCGCGAAAAAGGTCGTTGCGAAGAACGGGCCCTTCTTGCTTACATTCTGCCAGATCGTGGCCGTGATGTTGCCGCCGCCTGGTGGCTGGTCGCTTGGATGAAGTGTTAGTTGTCATGGTGTTTACTCCTGGTGTGTTGAACTGATGATGATTCTCTCATGGGAGGAGGAGAGGCACCGAGCAGGTCATGGAGGAATAGGACGCAGAGGCCGGAACCGGCGTACCAGAGAGGTCAAGCAGCGGGAGTGATAGAGCGACTGGCGCGAGCGGTGCCCCTCGGAGGTGCTAGCTGGTCGGCTACTGACAGTGGCGACCAGACACAGCCAAAGGGAGAGAGAAAAGGAGTGGAGTCACGAAAGTTTGTGCTCAGCTCTTGCTGGTGTGTCATCAACGTATGAGTCTGGCTGAACGATGCATACAGCTATTTGTGACCCCTATTTTTTGCGAGCGATTTCATCACCAACCGGCACAGGGGGTAGCCCAATGACTTGGGCTACCCCCTGCTCTCCTCCACGATGGAGAACATAACTCATTTGGGACATTGGGGGACTAGAATGGATAGGCCAGCACGTGCTGCAAATTCCTCAAACTCACAGGGTCGGTACACATCATTCATCCGTTTGGTGTGCTTATCAACCGCATAACGAATCAAGGGGTCGGCACCACCCGGAGCCGGAGGAATTGGGAAGGTTGAGGGATTGTCCACGCAGTTGTTTGACCCAGGACTTCCTGGCGGAAGGTCAAGCGTGGCTCTGATTTTGGCTTCTACTGCTGCATTATAGCCGGCGGGATCGACAATTCTCTGTGCATCGGTCGTTCCGGCCCAGAGGGCCAAACTGTTCGGGAAATCCGTTACCCTCGTGCCGTCAGCCTTGACGGGCTTGATCAGCGGGCTTTCGACAAAATGACAGGATTTCCAGGTTGAGATCACCTGGAGAAAGGTCGCTGTGGTGTAATTCTTCGGTTCTGCCAGGGGGGTTTCCGCGATGGCCTGGAGGATCAACGCACGAACGGTGGGATCCGTTTCCGGGGCATTAATATCCACCTTGGCAAGATCGGGCACCATACTGAGATATCGGGGTTCATTCAGCAGGGCTCTCATCGCTTGTCGCCTATCCACCAAGTAAATCGAAGAAATGTTTGCATCATTGTGATTGCCCGAGGCGACCAGTGCGGGATTTATCGGATTCAGCATGCCCTCTGGTCTAAATTCCCGACTCATTGAATCTTTCACATCCAGGAAGGCTTTCACCCCCCGAACCAATGCCTTGCCCAGAAAGATGGCCAGGACCGGCGGATTCCCTTCATTGACTTCCGTCAGAAAGTCGAGGTTGGGGCGTAATGGAAAGCCCTCTTCCAGGGTGCCACTGACCGCTACGATAGCAAACTTGGTGCCGCCGCACTCTCCTGTGTAATCGTTGGGATGTACATCGAGATGTTGTTGCTGAGCAACGTGGGCCGGTAACTTTAAGGTTGTTGGGCTCATGTTCCCGTGAGTCGGAATATGACAGATGGTTACTTTCTGCTGTGCGGAGGCCACGGATGGCAATCCCACGAAGCACAGAACTGAAATCATCCCTCCGACGAGCAGTACGAACCGTTGGTAACAGTCCATGGCACACCTCCTATCGAAGTGAAGGACCCGGTACTGGGGACGCTGTCCGACAAACACTCTCTTAACTATCGGGACGACTGAGCTCGCGTTCCAAACCCAGCGCTGTCCAGCTCAAGGACAGAACACCATGTGTCGCGGGTGTATAATCCCGGCGAGACCTTGACGTTTCGCTGCTAACCCAGAAGGATTCATCCCACTAATGACTCAATCGGCCGTGTAGCCTGATGTAAGCAAATCGATCGTCACCCTCTCCCTAACCACAGCAAAGAGTCTTGTTGGCATGGTGTTCGTCGTCGGATGAAGTTTATCGTCGTGATGAACGGCAAACAAAGAACGGCATTTGGTCTGGTGAGAACGCAGTGGTGCTGAGGGCAGGCTGTTGGTCTGGTACTTGGAGCGCATGAGAAGGATAATGCTTCGTAGTAGCCTGTTGGCTGGCTCACAGATTGGGGAGATAGGTGGGGCGTTGATGCTGATGGGAGGAAGTGTTGACGAAGCATGTCGCCTCCAATTCCGGGGTGCACGATAGTAGTTCAGCTTAGGGTCGTCAAATTCTCTTTGGTATAAGTACTCTTGCACCTAGGTCAAAGACTAGGGCACGTCTAGGTGTTGCAGTGAAAGCAAGCCGAATGGCGCACATCGAGGATATATCCCTTTGACTGGT
Source organism: Nitrospira sp. (assembly GCA_019636815.1). Classification (GTDB taxonomy): domain Bacteria; phylum Nitrospirota; class Nitrospiria; order Nitrospirales; family Nitrospiraceae; genus Nitrospira_D. The sequence continues at coordinate 1,952 of JAHBWT010000023.1, read as the reverse complement.
CTAGCAGGATCCGTGACGGGGCGTGAAGCGTACCCGTTTTATTCAGGGCGTCTTCAGGATCATCCCTCGCTGACATTCTGCCAGATCGTGCCTTGATGTTGCCGCCGCCTGGTGGCTGGTCGCTTGGATGAAGTGTTAGTTGTCATGGTGTTTACTCCTGGTGTGTTGAACTGATGATGATTCTCTCATGGGAGGAGGAGAGGCACCGAGCAGGTCATGGAGGAATAGACGCAGAGGCCGGAACCGGCGTACCAGAGAGGTCAAGCAGCGGGAGTGATAGAGCGACTGGCGCGAGCGGTGCCCCTCTTGGTGATTTCTTCGACGGAAGAGAAAAAGTGGGCATCAGACTGCCCAAGAGCTATCCGGTTACGGTCGATCTGGTAGGAACGAATGAGAAGGGAATACCCCTAATTACGCAAGGCTCTTTTGAGGAGGGAGAGTCTCTTCGTAAGAAGGAATGGTGTGAAATTCCTGAACCCACGGTCTCGGTCACCACGTGTTTGAACAACCTTACGCTCGTCATCAAAACCAAAGCCGAACATGCCATCTGGGCTACCTTCTCTTGTACGACAAGACAACATGAACTTCTTCATTTCTCGCTGCGTAAACAGCAACGTACAGTCCTTATACCAGTGGCGCCCAACCGTCTTAGTACATCCCGCATCTGGAGCGTAGAGACCAAACAGCAGGAAGTAATCAGCTTGCTCGGGAACGGTAAACCGATTGAACCAGGTATGGAATCGCCACCGATTTGTTGTTTTTCGCTTCGGTGGTTCCTGACCATACGACCTAGAGGCCTTAACTTGGATGGTCACCACTCGTGAGCTTCCATCCCGACGCCTCCTGATAATTGCCAAATCAAATCCCTTTTCCTGACGAGAGGCAGGGATCAGCACCGAATATCCTTTCGATTTTGGGAAAAGCTTTTGGAGTCGATTCGCCAAAAGAAATTCGGGCCACTGGAGAGTAAAAACAGGGTCCATCGAGATGAGGGGGTTATGTGGGCTAGTAAATTTGCACCCATTCCCATCGCGCCAGTGATGGGCGATGGTGCGATGTACTAACTCATCGATTTAATTGGTGAGCCGGCTGGGACTCGAACCCAGGGCCCTCGCCTTAAAAGTTCGAAGAGACCAATAATAACAATGGCTTGAAATCGTGAAGGTTTCCCCGTTTTATCATGCAAATCAAGGTGTTGATGGGTTTCAACTGATTCGATTGATTCTGAAGAGTGCGGTCTCTATTACGGAGTTTTAGCACAAATCTAGCACATCAGAAGACGCGTTGAATTAACAGATGAGACGTTCTCGTGACTACTTGAGAGTGGACAATCAGACTCCCTGCAATTCTCACCGAACTCATTCCATTCGGTCTTCGAAGGCGTATGGAAAATAAGGAAGCCCACGGAGGGCCGGAGACTTCCCTCTGAAGCACCTCAGCGCTTCAGTGTGTGAGCGGTCGGCGAAAGTGATTGCGTATTCCTTTTCTTTAGATTTCTTCTTTAGGGTTAACGATTTCTCCATAATCGAGAGAGCATCGTCATTCCTTTGATCGGATAGCAACCCACACCACCGCCCATGACCGTTCGCTGTCATGGTTAAAACCGGCCCATTCCCCGTTTTTTGCTTGAGTATGATTGCCATCATTCATGGTCACCCCATATTCAATGTCGTAAGCCATACTATAAGCACCCTCAAGCTTCATCCGTAGCGCGGTTGGCCATGCCTTCTTCCCTACAGGCCAGCGCAACGGCTGGCTTGCATCACCCCATTCTGGGGAGACTGCATAGACTCGGCTTCCCCTGTATTGGCCAACCTGGCCGATTTGGGCATAAACTTTTAGATCAGGGAATTCAGTACACACCACCTGCAACCCATTGTAGTCTGAACCGGTAGGCCGTTCCTTTTGTTCCCTCTTTTTGAGAATAAGCGGTCCACCATAAGAATGCCATA
>JAHBWT010000022.1 GCA_019636815.1 Nitrospira sp. | reverse complement strand
TCCCAAATGACATTGATCAAGGCATCACGCACCATCCGCTCGATCGGCGCCGCCACGTCTCCATGAAGCCTGAGCGATTCCGAGGTTTCGAACCCGCGTCCCCCGTAAATGCGGAAGAGATCGAGCACGGAGTCGAGCAGCCATTCGGTGGCGAGAATCTTGACGGCGGCTGACTCCAGCCGTACATCGATCTTGGCGTCGACCCAGGCTCCAGTGATGGTCGTCAACGCTTCCAGTGCGAAGACACGTGCGGCCATGCGCACAATCTTGACCCCGATATCCGTATGCTCGCCGATTGGGCGATCATATTGGATACGTTGAGCTGCGCGTTGCCGCGCCAACCATAAACATTGTTTCAGGTTCCCCAAACAGGCGGCGGGCAGGGTCAGCCGGCCTACGGTCAAACTTTCCAGGGCTCGTCGCAACCCCTCTCCCTCTCTTCCCAATCGGTCGGCCACCGGGACAAAGACATCGGCGAACCGCACGGCGCCGTTATAGATGCCGCGCACGCCCATATATCGGAGCCTGGTGCAGTGGCATCCTGGTGCCGTTGTATCGACGACGAAGGCGCCGAATCGTCGTTCCGACTTGGGGCGGGATACCTCCTCGGGTTTGTCCACGACTTGAGCAATCACCACGAGGAGCGACGCCAAGAACGCATCGTGTTGTCGGGGCGCGTTCGTCGTATACAGTTTTTCTCCGGTCAATCGATAACCCACCGGAACACCATTCTCGCGTACGGGAATGGCATAGGTTCTGAGATCCCAAATATCGCATCCGGCTCCATTTTCCGTAAGTGCAAAACCGGAAATGTCGCCCTGCGCAAGACGTGACAACAGCCGTTGTCGCTGTTCACGGTTGCCGATGAGCTTGACCGGCTCCGCCGCCCCGATCGAGTTGTGCGCCGAAATCAGCACGGTGGTTGCGGCATCATGGCTCCCGAGCAGAGTGGCGACACGGTGGTACTCTGATTGAGTGAGACCGAGCCCTCCGTAGATGGTGGGAATTTTTAAACCGAACGCGCCGATGTCTTTGAGAGCCGTCAACACATCTTCGCCGAGCTCTCCTTCTCGATCGATGATCTCCGGGTCCACTTTCTCGATCAGCAGGAGACGCAGATGGTCCAAGAAATCCTTTGCCGCCTCGGAGGCCGGCGGGATCGACTGAGATCGGAAGAGATCGCGGCGAACGATTCCTTCGAAGAGGCCCGACAGAAACCCTGCATAGGGAGTTCGATCACGCGAGGCTTCGGCGACCGCGAGTGACCCCTGAAAGAGAGGATTCTTTTCCATCATTGTCATCTGGTTCCACCCTACTTTGTCTGGTGTACGGTGGCCTGAGAAGGTTCTAGTTTAAGGGACACTCCATCGACCGGTCGCCGTGGTGGAGAGGATGCCGCCACGAGCCGATCCATCTGCGCTATGCGTGACTTCGCACGGTCGTCGAATCTGGTTCGTTCGAGAGCGACGCCATGGCGCGCGAACTGCGCGCAGAGGTTCTCGTAGGTTTCGCGCACCAACGCCGCGACCGACAGATAACCGGCCCGCAGAAGGTGCACCCGATCTTGATAGCTGAGAAAACTCCGGTCGAACAGGAGCGCATCACGGGGACCAGGCGTAATCATCAGCAGTTCTTTATCGGGATAGTCCTGCCGGAACATGGCGAGCGCTTGCGACATACGCGCGTCGAGATTGATGCGTCCGGCTTGCTCGCCGATCGTTAAGAATCCCTTGTCCCGGAGTCGACAAATACGTGGAGCGTCAGCCGATTCACGCCACGCCGCACAGGGCAGCGGAATGCGAACCATCGGATTGATCAGGACCATGAAATCTACCTGTTTGGCCATAGCCAGGTCGAAGAACATTGGGCGCCCGATGCCTCCATCGATATAATCGCGGCCATTGATGCGTATGGGACAGAAATAGATCGGGGCGGCAGAGGAGGCGGTTATGGCTTGGGCAATGGAGATATCCCGCCAGCCTTCCTCGCCGAAGATCACGCCGTCCCCGGATTCCAAATCAATGGCCGGGATATAGAGATCCCTTCGAAGGTCGATAAACCGCAGCCCCAACCCCTTGGCCTTGAACGTTTTCTCCAGGTACTTGGCGAATGGCTCCAGTCGATAGATGCCGCTGGGGAGTGAATCCTGAGCCTTGTCCAGCAGGTCGATGAGCGTGATCTCCTGATAGTTGCGCACATACAGTTTCAACAACGGGGCCAGTTGCATGGTCGCCCGCCAGAACGTCTTGACCCCTTCTCCGATGGCCGGGCTGAAAATATCGCGGTGCTCAAAGTAATACGGACGTTTTCCGGACAAATTCGTCTCGAGGATTTCTTCGGCTTTAACTCCTTGCGCGAGCAGGGCGGCGACCGCTGACCCGGCACTCACGCCGACATACATGTCGAAATCGTTACTGGTGAACGGCTCCCCGAGGAGATCGTCCAACGCCGTCATGGCGCCGACTTCGAAGAGGTATCCAGTGAATCCCCCTCCGGTTAGGGCCAAAGCTAATTTGGTCGAACGCCGCGTCTCCATCACGTCTCCCGGTTCCCCCTTATGGGCTACCGATTCCTAAACCGAGGCTGTCGTTTCTCCAAAAAGGCCGCCACTCCTTCTTTCCGATCATCGGTGTCGCACAGGGCACCGAACAGATGGGCTTCCAGAGCCAAGCCGTCGGAAAAGTCAAGCTTGGTGCCCTGTTGAATCGCTCGAAGCGATGCGCGGAGCGCTACCTGGCTTTTCCCGACCATCTTGCGTGCCAGTCCTTGCGCGTGTCGTAACAGGTCATCGGCGGGCACTACCTGTGACACCAAACCGAGACTCATAGCTTCTCGGGCTGAAATAGGCTCGCCGGTTAGGATCAATTCCATGGCCTTCGGGTGGCCGATGAGCCGGGGAAGGCGTTGAGTGCCGCCGAATCCCGGCATGATGCCCAGGTTGATTTCCGGCAAGCCGAGTCTGGCACCCTCTGCAGCAAGGCGGGTATGGCAGCACATGGCCAATTCCAAACCTCCCCCTAAACTGGCCCCGTTGATCGCCGCAATGACCGGCTTTTCAAAGGCCTCAATCTTGTTCAACATTGCCTGCCCTTGACGGGCTATCGTTTCACCTTCCACTGACGAGGGGATGGAGGCCAGCACACGGATATCCGCCCCTGCGACGAAAAATCGGCCGGCGCCAGTGAGTATCACCACCTTCACGGCGTCATCCTTCGCGAGCGAGTCGAATGTGCCGTCCAGCTCAGTCAGCATTTCAGGCGTGAGGGCGTTGACAGGTGGGTGGTTGAGGGTCACCAGGGCAACGCCTTCTTCAACCTGGCAGCTGTGCATGGCACCCATCATCGTGGCCATCTGCTCCTCCTTCGGATAGGATTGAGACCATCAGTATGTGAAAAACCCCCTCCCAGCGACCTGCCCTGTAAATCCGGCATCCACCATTCGGCGCAGCATCGGAGCCGGCCAGAAACGCGGTCCGAGCGTTTGAGCCAAGTCCTCAAGCTCGTGCAGGACCTGATCGACGCCGAGTCGATCCGCGAAATGGAGAGGACCCTCTTTGTCTTTGGGATAGCCGATCCCCGCCATCATCGCGAGGTCAATATCACCGGCAGAGGCGACGCCCTCTTGCAACGCGGTGACAGCCTCGTTCGTCATCGCCAGGAGGAGTCGCGACTGACTCCATGGGCTCGCACCCTGACCCGTCCTCGCTCTGACCTCTTGGAGGAGGCGTTCCAGACCCTGATCCTGGTCGCGCTCTTCTCCGCTGACATAGTCGTAGAAGCCATGTCCAGATTTGACTCCCAGGCGACCAGCCTTCACCATGGTTTCCAGCAGAGGAGACGGTGTCATGCGAGGTCCATAGCTGCGGTACAGGATGCGCGCGACTTCGAACGAGATATCGAGACCCACCGCATCCAGAAGGGCGAGTGGACCGACCGGCATGCCGAACGACACCATCTCCTGATCGATCTTCTGCAACGGAGCGGCTCCTTCCTGCAAGGCTCGAACGGCTTCGTTCACATAGGCCATCAGCACCCGGTTCACCAAGAAGCCCGCGCATTCCTTCACGACAACTGGCAGTTTTCCGATGCTTTCGACAAAACTCACCGCGTCGTCGATTGTCTGAGGCGTGGTCGCGAGTCCAGGGATCACCTCCACGAGCCGCATCACATAGGCTGGATTGAAGAAATGGAGTCCAAGCACCCTGTCCGCCCGCATCGTGGCCGCGCCAAGTGCGGAGATGGACAGTGCGGACGTGTTACTGGCCAGAATAGTGTTGCGCGGGCAGATCTGGTCCAACTCGTGAAAGATCTGGGCCTTGAGTTTCATGTCCTCCGACACCGCCTCGATCACGAGATCGACGTCCTTGAGGCTTTCCAGACCGGAGGAGGCGCTCACAAGCAACATCTTTTCGGCAAGCTGTTCCGCGCTCATTTTGCCCTTGTCTACCCGCGCCTGATAGATTGCTCGGACTGCATCGACGCCCCGTTTTGCCAAGGCCGCATTCACGTCGGCGAGCACGACTGGCAGGCCGCTGTAACTCACGACTTCCGCGATCTGTGCTCCCATCGTCCCGGCACCGACGACACCGACTTTATAGATATACATATCGCACTCCTTGACACATGCGGTTTACACCTGTTCGAGGATCATAGCGGCTCCTTGTCCACCGCCCACACACAGAGAGACAGCGCCCAATGCCGCTCCGCGCCGTCGCATTTCGTGCAAAGCCGTGATGACGAGACGCGTGCCGGTCATGCCGACCGGATGGCCCAAGGCAATAGCGCCGCCGTTGACGTTGACGAGTTCTCGTTTGAGCCCCAATAATCGCTCGACAGCTAAGTACTGAGCGGCAAACGCTTCGTTCACCTCGATCAGTTCGAGATCCGCCAATTGAAGGCCTGCTCGTTTGAGTGCCGCCGGCAACGCTTCCACCGGCCCGATGCCCATACGGGCCGGGTCGACTCCCACGAAGGCGTAGCTTCTCACCCGGCCGAGCGGACGCAGGCCAAGATCCCGCGCCCGCTTCGCCGACATCACGATCGCAGCGGCAGCTCCGTCGTTGAGCGGGCAACTGTTCCCGGCTGTGACGGTCCCGTCCTCCTTAAAAAGGGGAGGATAAAGGGACAACTGGGGCTCGGTCAGGCCGATGTTTGGACCTTCATCCTGAGTCACGACAAGTGGAGCGACTTCGCGCCCTGCCACAGACTTGGATACAGTGACAGGCACGATCTCCTCTTTTAAGCGGCCCTCCCGCACGGCCTTAAACGCGCGGCGATGACTTTCCACCGCAAACCGATCCTGTTCCGCACGACCGATTCCAAACTCCTCTGCCAACGTTTCCGCGGTCCGACCCATGAGTTGGCCGCAAACGGGGTCCGTCAATCCTTCCCAAATACTGTCGACGAACTCGGCGTGTCGCAGCCGTTTGCCCCACCGCATCTCTCGCGAGAGATACGGTGCGCGGCTCATGTTCTCGACGCCGCCCACAATTTGCACGTCGGCGTCCTCACTTTGGAGGTTCTGATAGGCATTGACAAAGGGCTGCAGGCCGGACGAACAGTTGCGCTGGACCGTATAGGCGGGAGTTCCGATCGGGAGTCCGGCCTGCAGGGCGATCACGCGGGCGATGTTATAGGCTTCGCTCGGTTGCCCGACACAGCCGACGATCACTTCGCCGACCAGTTTCGGATCGAGGCCTGTCCGCGTCATGACTTCGCGCACGGCGAGTTCCCCGAGCCTTTGAGCCGGTACGTCCTTCAATGCGCCGCCAAAGTTGCCGATTGGAGTTCGTACACCGGCAGCAATTACAAGGTCTTTCATAGGTCACCCTCTCACGCTGCATGATGTTGAGCCGTTCCGGCACCGCTCGTTCGGACTGCTTCCTCGCGCATCGTCCGGCGGAGGACTTTGCCGATGACCGTTCGCGGCAACTCTTGGCGGAATTCAACGGCCGACGGAATCTTGTACCGCGCCAGCCATCTGGCGCAGTGCCGGATGAGTTCCTGTTCCGTCACGAACGATCCGGGTTTCAGTACGATGTACGCCTTGACGATCTCTCCGGAGAGTTGATCCGCGACGCCCACGACGGCTGCCTCAGCGACGGCCTGGTGTTGGAGCAACACTTCTTCAACCTCCCGCGGGTAGACCGTCTCTCCTCGGCATTTGATGATGTCCTTCTTGCGATCGACGAAAAAGAAAAATCCCTCCTTGTTCCGGGATACGAGGTCTCCGGTGTGGAGCCAGCCGTCTCGCAAGACCGCCTGCGTCTCCGCTTCCTTGTTCCAGTATCCGCGCATCACCTGAGGCCCGCGCACAATCAACTCACCGGCTTCACCGTCAGGAACCTCATAACTCCCCCTGTCCGCGTCGACGACGCGCGCCTCCGTATCCGGGAATGGAAGGCCCATCGAGCCGGGTGGATGTTCTCCATGCAAGGGATTGCAGTGGGTGGTCGGGCCTGCTTCAGTCAGCCCATAGCCTTCAGCAATTCTCACGCCGGTTGTCTCCTCAAACCGTTCCTGTACGTCCGCGGGCAACGGGCTCGCACCGCTCAGACAGACCCGCAGCGAGCGCAAATCGTAGCGTGAGGTTTGGGCGGCGTCGATCATCTTCGCGAACATCATCGGGACTCCCGAGAAGATGGTGACACGATGTTTGTGAATCGCTTTCACCACCTCGTCGGGGTGAAAGCGAGGAAGGAGGAGGATCGGACATCCGGTCGCGATGGCTAAATTTTGACAGGTGCTCTGGCCGTAACAGTGAAAGAAGGGAATGGCTCCCAAAAAGAGTTCCTGACCATCGCGAAAATGCGGATCCCAGACACGTCCTTGCAATGCGTTCACGACCACGTTCCGGTGTGTCAACATCACGCCTTTCGGTATGCCGGTCGTTCCGCCTGTGTATTGAAGTTGCGCAAGGTCGTCCGATCGAATGTGCAACCGCTCGGAAGGAGGGCCTCCATGATCAGTCGAAATCGTATCGATCAGCCCGAGGAAATCGTATATCGATGGACCGGTCGGCGTGGAAATCCATCGCTTGGCTAGCCGAGCCTTGAAGGGGTACAGGAACTTCTTCAACGGCGGAAGGAAATCCCTGATGCTCGTGAGGATGACTCGCTTGGGGAAGGCGGATGCGGTCTGGACCGTCTGGATGCGCGGGTAGAGCAGGTCAAGGGCGATGATGATGTCACTGCCGGAATCGGCCAATTGTTCCAGGATTTCCCGTTCAACATAGAGCGGGTTGGTTGGAACGACAATAGCTCCGGCCTTCAAGATTCCATAGTACGCAATGACCGATTGCGGGATGTTCGGGAGCATGAGTGCCACCCGATCGCCTTGCACCACTCCCAGTCGTTGAAGCGCGGACGCAAGGCGTGTCGTCAGGTCATCGAGGTCGCGATAGGAAATTCGAGTGCCGTAGAAGAGCAACGCCGGAGAATCTGGAAAGCGCTCAACCGAATGGCGCAGCAGATCAAGCACAGTCCATTCGGGATAATCTACGCTGGCAGGAACGCCGGCATCATACCGACTGATCCAGGGCTGTGGCATGTGGTGACCCTCCGACTACCCCGCTCGATTCGATGTTCAGCTGTCTGCAGCCGATGCCGTTAACCGGCCCGCTTGTGCTTTGTTGAGTACCTCCTGCCCGACATTGGTGAACCGCCGATGCTCCAATCCTCTCCAAAATCCTTCGAGATAGTCCAGCACTGCGATCATACCCAGTCGGAAGTCCTCCTGCTGCTTCACTGCGAGGTTGAGGCCGTCCATGGCTTGAACGGCGCGCTTCATGGCGTCTTCGTGACTCTCTTCCAGCTGCCGGTGAAACGTAAAATATGTCAGGTCCATCTGCGGATGTCGTGTGGCCTTGAGATGCATCAGTCCGGGAATCAGATGGTCCCACATCGTGATGGCCATGTTCTCAAGGGCGAAGGAAGCCCCTAAGGCTTTTGCATGGCTCCTGTCGCCGTAGAGCTGCTCCATCCCCTCAATATAGGCGTGGGTTGAAGGAAGCATCGGATGTGCCATGGCATCATGAATCTGGATTCCGATGGATCGCAAAAAGTCTCGGTACAGTAGCTCGTGGCGATGCCGAGCCTCGCCGCCGCCAAGTTCGGAGTACAGGACCTTTGTCAGCTCGTCCGCGACTTGTTCATCCTCCGTGTTCACGAGTTGAGCGACCAGAATCTGCGGGAAAAATCTGACGAAGTTATAGAACTCCACTCCGAATGCTTGGAGCTCTTTATCGGAGAGGTCACCGGAACGAAAACGATCGAGATAGGAATTGTTAATGGCCCCATGATCAAGGACGAGTTGCCTCATCTCGAGATAAAAAGTCATAGGCGCCTCCGAAGTTCTTGATGATTCGATTTGTGCATGGACATATAATACTGTTTTTATATTGAAATCGCAATGTCTCGAGGATATGAAATATCCCATAAAAATTAGGAACTATGTATATAATTTTCTCAAGATGCAGTAGGCCAATCCTTGCAATGTCATCAAAAAGATAGTAGCATTCAATCATGTAATGTACATATAATATTGCCTGAAAGGTCGCAGGGACAATCCGGGCCGACCGGAGGCATCATGAAACACACGGCGGGTTTTGATCACGTCACTCTCTGCGTTGACAATCTTGAAGCGGCGGAATTCCTGTTCGCCAAAATCCTGGGCTTTGAAGTGGTCTGGTCGGCGAAGGATGTCGGGAGTAAGACATCGTCGATGGACACGGTTGTCGTGCAGCGCGGGGCCGCCAAGATCGCTCTTATGAAGGGTCGAGACAAGACCGGCAAATCACAGATCAATGACTTTATCGAAAAGTACGGGCAGGGCGTGCAGCATGTCGCATTTGAAGTCGACGATATCGAGGCTGTGTGTCGAGAGTGGGAGACGCACGGCGTGAAGTTTAGCGGACCGGTGAAAGAGGGAAGGGACGGGTTCGGGCCGCTCAAACAACGTTTCACCTATCCTCTTTTCCCGAACAGCGGACTGTTCATTGAGCTGACACAACGACAGCATGGGGAAGAGGCGGCGAGGACGTTCGTTCATAGCACAGTCGAGTCTCTGTACAAAGATATTGAACGAGACCAAACCTCCGGTGTCGAACGGACCATCATCGATTACGAATCATCCTCCGCGCCTGCGAAAGAGCTAAAGAAGGGACTGAAAAAAATATCGTAACTGGCCATCCGGCCTTCGTGGGGAGTCGGCCGTGTACCTCAAGAAGAGAGGAAACGTTCCAAGCCAAGCCCATGTCGGAATTCCCGAAGGGTTGCATGAAGAGGAACATGGGCGAAACGGCTTTGCGGGGTCGGTGTCCCATCTCTACCACGCGCATCCGCCGACGGCATGGATCGATATTGAGGGGAAGTTGAGGCCACGGGCGTTCGCCTGCACGCAGATCTCTGAAACCATGTTGTCCATCACGGCGCAATCAGTGTGTGTCCTGCAAAGCCAGGATGCCAATCTCCACATTTCTTGGCAACGGGAGACGATGCCTCATTTTGTGCGCAACGCAGACGGAGAAGAAGTTCATTTTGTGCATCAGGGGAGAGGGAGATTTGAGACCGATTATGGTGTTCTGTCCTATGAACCGGGTGATTACGTCGTGGTCCCCAAAGGGACGACCTACCGAACTCACGTCGATTTGGGGCCTTCCTTTTTCCTCATCATCGAGACGCCAGTTGCCATGGTGGTGCCGGATCGAGGAGCTCTCGGGCAACATGCGCTCTTCGATAAAGGCGTGCTTCTCGCCCCCGAACTGGAACCGGTGGAACCCGTCGGAGCTGCAGGGCGAACGTGGGACGTACACATTAAGCATCAAGGCGAATGGACGAAAGTCGTCTACCCGTTTTATCCCATGGATGTGGTCGGATGGAAAGGCGACCTTTGGGTGGCGAAACTCAACGTGCGGGATTTTCGGCCGGTCGTCAGCCCCCGGTATCATCTGCCGCCGAGTGTTCATCAAACGTTTCAAGCCGGCGGGTGCCTGATTTCCACATTCGTGCCGAGGCCGTTGGAAAGCGACCGCGAAGCCTTGCGTGTCCCCTTTTACCATCGGAATACCGACTACGATGAAGTGCTCTTCTATCACGACGGAGAGTTTTTCAGCCGTTCAGGCATTCGACCGGGGATGCTCACATTACATCCGCAGGGTATCCACCATGGACCGCAACCACAGGCGGTCCAAGCCAGTAAGATGAAGACTCACACCAGCGAAGTGGCGGTGATGGTTGAGTCGAAGGCGCCCTTCACTGTCCAGCCGGAGATGGAAACGGTGGAAATCAAGGATTACGCGCTGAGTTGGAGTCGCCCATGAAACTCGTCAGTTTTCAAGTCAACACTCCTGTCGGGACTTTCACCAGGGTGGGAGCGATGCACGGTCGGCAGGTCGTGGACTTGAACATGGCGTACGTTCGTTGGTTGGCAGATCAACAGGAAGCGCAACCATATCGCCTGGCCAATGCGCAGGTTCCACCGACCATGCTGGAGTTCCTCGAAGGAGGATCCTCCACGATTGCGGCAGCACGCCGCGCGAAAGACTACGTGACCACGCTTCCCACATCGGTTAAGGGCCCGTCTGATGAGGCGATCCTCTATTCGGCCGTCGATGTTCAACTGGCCGCTCCTCTTCCCGATCCACCTTCGCTCCGGGATTTTATCGCGTTCGAAGAGCACATCGCCGCGACATCGAAGAAGCGGGGACAGGCGATTCCGCCGGAATGGTACAAGGCTCCTGTCTACTATAAGGGCAACCATCGCACGATCATCGGACCGGACGAGCCGTTATCATGGCCGTTGGATACGGCTAAGTTGGATTACGAGCTGGAGCTTGCCTGCGTGATCGGGAGCCAGGGGAAAGATATTTCAGAGCAACGGGCAGAGGACTACATCGCCGGCTACACGATCATGAACGACTTCAGCGCGCGCGACATCCAATTTCAAGAAATGGTCTGCCGGCTCGGCCCGGCGAAGGGCAAGGACTTCGCGACGGCGCTGGGTCCCTGTCTGGTGACCCCCGATGAGATTGCCGACCTCGGTGCACTGACGATGATTGCCAGAGTGAACGGAGAAGAGTGGTCGCGAGGGCGATTCGGGACCATCCATTGGTCTTTTGCTCAGATGATCGCGCACGTGTCGCGAGGCGAAACGATCTATCCGGGAGATGTCTTTGGCTCAGGAACGGTAGGAGGAGGGTGCGGCTTGGAAATGGACCGCTACTTGAAGCCGGGCGACGTGGTGGAGTTGGAGATCCAGCCGATCGGGGTGCTCAGGACCCAGGTCGTGAGTGCAAGGGAGTGAGGATGATGGTCGGCACGGTTGAGCAGGTCCTCGCAGAGGTGGTGGATCGGCATCGCGTGCTCTACGGAGAATCGACGATCGATGCAAAATTGAAAACTATTATCCGCCCCGGTTTGCACACCAAACTGAGCGGGGAGGACGTGCTGCGTATTTTGCGTTCTTCCCGATCAGTCTTTTTCGATACTCATGTGGAGGTGGTGTCGGGTCATCACACGGCGACGTATTTGCGCTTCGAATCCATTACTCGTTTTCCGGAATTGACCCAACGGGTGGCCGGCGATATGGCTGTCTGGATCAGGGAGGCGCTTCAAGACCATCCAATTAACGGTCTCGTGGCGACCAGTTCGGCTGCAGAGCAGCTTGCGAAAGCAATCGTGGCCGAGCTTCGAGATACGATGCGGCTGAGCGTGGCGTTGACATCGTACAGCTGCGAGACAGGACGGATCGGAACGGACATCACTGTCGGGGCTGTCGGAGGCGGCGAGCGCTTTGTGGCGCTCAACGATGTTACGACCCGTGGCAATTGTGTCAGCAAGCTCGGCACAGTCATCACGAACAATGGAGGTCGGCTCGCAGGGATGATGGTCTTCGCCCGCCGTGACAGCGGGCAGTTTCCCTTGGTGGACGAATTGGTCGCACGACATCCCTTTTACTACACAACGGATCTCGACATGCCGCAATGGGAGCCGGCGCATTGCCCTCTCTGCAAAGCGAACAAGCCCCTCCTGTCATGGAGGGATATGCCGGCTCTGTAAGCCGGTCACTTGGAGGTGGTCATGGATGTTTCGGTCATTGCCAAAGAGATCAAGCGAGACGACCTGCTCCAGATGTACGACTACCTCCGGCTCACCAGAGCGCTTGAGGAGCGGATCACGGCGCTCTACCGGCAGGGACGTATCGTCGGCGGAGTCTACACCAGCCATGGCATGGAGGCGATTGCCGTCGGCTACGCCTCGGCGCTTGAACGCGACGATGTCATCTCTCCCTTTCACCGAGACATGGGTGCCTTTCTCATTCGAGGGTTCACTCCGGGTGAGGTGCTCGCCCAGTATCTCGGGAAACGGACTGGTCCGACCAAAGGTAAAGACGGCAACGTGCATATGGGAGACCTCAAGCGTGGAGTCTTTGGATTTGTGAGCCATCTGGCGGACAATCTTCCGGTCGCGGTCGGTGCGGCCCTGGCGTTCAGGATTAGGGGCGAATCTCGCGTGGTCTTTGCCGGAACCGGTGATGGAGGTTCCAGCAGGGGCGATTTCCATGAAGCGATGAACTTTGCAGCGGTGCGAAGGCTCCCCGTCGTCCTCTTCTGTAACAACAACCAATACGCATACTCGACACCGCTCCACCTGCAGATGGCGATTCCGAATGTCGTCGATCGAGCCAAGGCGTATGGCATGCCGGGTGAGATCGTGGACGGAAACGATGTGGCTGCGGTTTATCTGGCGGCGAAACAGGCGATCGCAAGAGCTCGAACAGGAGAAGGGCCGACCTTTCTCGAGTTCAAAACAATGCGGATGCACGGTCACTCCGAGCATGACCCGGCTAAATATGTTCCACGCGAGCTGCTGGACGAGTGGAAGACGAAAGATCCGATCTTGAAAGCCGAGCAGCTGATCACACAACTCGGTTACGGCGAGGAGGCCTATTTCCAAGGGGTCACCGAACGTGTGACGCGCGAAGTTGAAGCCGGTGTGGAATTTGCAGAGAGGAGTCCTTTACCGGAAGGACCGGAAGTGTTGGAGGGAGTCTTCGCCATGTCAGCTGAGAGCTGACAGTTCGTCGCTGTTCATTTCAGGGCACGGAAGGAGCTGTCTATGAAGACGGTGGATCACACGACAGAGGAAGTCAGCTATCTCGAGGCCATTTCACAGGCCTTGGACGAGGAGATGACCCGTGATGAACGAGTGTTCTTGATGGGTGAAGATATCGGCACGTACGGAGGGGCCTTCAAAATCACGGAAGGCTTTCTTCAGAAATACGGTGAATGGCGGGTTTTAGACACGCCGTTGTCCGAGTCAGGTTTCGTCGGCGCTGCGACTGGAGCCGCGATCATGGGCCTGCGTCCGGTCGTGGAGATGCAGTTCGCGGACTTTATTTCATGTGCTTTCGACCAGATCACCGAGGTGGCGGCCAAGAATCACTATCGATGGGGAGCCGCGGTACCAATGGTTATTCGCGCGCCGTTCGGCGGTGGTGTTCACGGCGGGCCGTTCCATTCTGAATGTCCCGAAGGCTGGTTTTTTCACTCCCCGGGACTCAAGTTGGTCGCCCCGTCCACGCCGTACGACGCCAAAGGGCTCCTCAAGGCGGCGATTCGAGACCCGAATCCTGTGATCTACTTTGAGCACAAATTTCTGTATCGGCGCATCAAATCCGCCCTCCCGCAACAGGATTTCATTGTTCCGCTTGGAAAAGCCGATGTGAAGCGCGCCGGCAGTGATATTTCGATCATCACGTACGGCGCGATGGTCCACCTCGCTCTCGAAGCGGCTCAGACCTTGGCTCAGGAGGGGATTGATCTTGAGGTTGTTGACTTGCGCACCCTGATGCCGCTCGACAAGGAGACGATTTATTCCTCCGTACGCAAAACCAGCAAAGTCATTCTCCTTCATGAGGACAACAAAACCGGGGGTATCGGGGCCGAGATCGCGGCGCTGTTGGCGGAGGACTGTTTCGACTCGTTAGACGGACCGGTCGTTCGGATTGCGCCGCCGGATACGCCGGTCCCGTTCAGCACGCCGCTGGAGGAGTTTTTTCTCCCGAAGACGAGCGACGTTATTGCCACGGCACGGAAGCTGGCAGCGTATTAGAGAGGAGACTGAGGCCAAGATTGAGGTTTAGCAAGGATTGTCATCGCGCGTAACCTCAATCCTAGCCGTAACCTGGGTCGGAAGAATGGCTACCGACATCATCATGCCTCAGTTGGGAGAAAGCATCGCCGAGGGAACGGTCGTCAAATGGTTCGTCCCGGCTGGCGGGGTCATTCAAAAGGACGAGTCGCTCTTGGAAGTCGAGACCGAAAAGGTGACGTTAGAGATCCCTTCGCCGATCACAGGGCGAGTGGACGAGATACGAGTCAAGGAGGGCGAGACCGTTCCTATTGGAACCTTGCTGGCGCGTATCGAAAACGCTCCACCTTCGGAAGTGATCAACCGGGTCGGTGGTGTGGTCGTCCGTCCTATGGAACAGGATCGTGTAGGCGACCAACATCATTCTCCGGCTGTCCGGCAACTGGCAAAGGAGCACGGAATCGATCTTTCGCAGGTGAAGGGCACTGGAGTCGGCGGCCGGGTGACCAAAAAGGATGTTCTCGACTTTATCGCGCAGGGCGGAGCACAGATCAAGGTCGCCACGGCAGGCGGCGAGCCTTCTATGGGTGAGGAAGTGCGTCCTCTCACACAGATGCGCAAGACCATCGCCGATCGAATGGTCAAGAGCAAACAGACGTCAGCCCATGTCGCCACATTCTTCGAGGCCGACTTCTCGCACATCGCACGATTCCGAGAGGGCCGAAACCTCACCTATCTCCCGTTTGTCATTCGAGCCACGACGAGAGCCCTTCGTGATGTTCCGGTCGTCAATGCGTCATGGAGCGAGCAAGGGATCGTGGTCAAGAAAGACATCCACGTTGGAATTGCCACAGCGCTTGAAGAAGGACTGCTCGTACCGGTCGTACGGTATGCCGATCGAAAAGGATTGACGCAGCTGGCAAAAGAAATCGCAGACCTTGCCGAGCGGGCCAGGTCGAAGAAATTGAGTCCCGCGGAGGTGCAAGGCGGTACGTTCACGATTACAAATCATGGCGGGTTCGGCAGCTTGTTCAGCACGCCCATCATCCATCAGCCGCAGATCGCGATTTTGGGCATCGGCGCGATTCAGAAACGGGCCGTCGTCATTGACGAGGCGATTGCCATTCGACCGATGGGGTATCTCAGCTTGTCGTTCGACCACCGGGTCATCGACGGGGCCACAGCGGATCAATTCATGGCACAAGTGAAACACTATCTCGAGCAGAGCCATTGGGAGCAGATTTTGTGAGTGAGAACGTGACGGGTAAGGCGTAAGGAGTGGAGGGGAAACGTGGTGAACGGAATGAAGCGGGCGGTGATCGTCAGTGCAGTACGGACCCCGATGGGGAGTTTCAACGGCGCGTTCAGCCAGGTGTCGGCGACAAAATTGGGCAGTCTCGCTATCGCCGAAGCATTGAAGCGAGCACATCTGCCGCCGGACCGTGTCGATCACGTCTACATGGGCTGCGTCCTCAGTGCCGGTCTGGGGCAAGCGCCGGCGCGGCAGGCATCGATCGGAGCCGGAATTCCACACTCGATCGGCGCCACGACGGTGAATAAAGTCTGCGGCTCCAGCATCCAGACGGTCATCATGGCGTCCCAAGCGATTGCGCTTGGAGAAGCGACCGTCGTCGTGGCGGGTGGGATGGAAAACATGACCCGTGCGCCGTATTTACTGGAGAAAGCGCGACAGGGATATCGCTTGGGACATGCAGAATTGGTCGACAGTCTCGTCAAAGACGGGCTGTGGGACGGCTACAATGATTTCCATATGGGGAACGGAGGCGAACTCTGCGCCGCCAAGTATCGGTTGACGAGAAACGAGCTCGATGACTTCGCCCTTGAGAGCTATCGGCGCGCGCGCGAGGCAATCGCGGGTGGAATCTTTAAACGGGAAATTGTGCCGGTCGAGGCGCGGCCGCGTAAAGGTCCGGCGGTAACTGTTACGGAGGATGAGGAGCCGAATCGAGTCGATCTGAGCAAAATGCGCGAGCTGAAGCCGGTATTCCAGGGCGACGGCGTTCTGACCGTGGGCAATTCTCCATCCTGCAATGATGGTGCGGCAGCGGTGGTCGTCATGGCGGAAGAGGAAGCGGCACGCCTCGGGCTTGCACCGATGGCGCGTATTGTCGGCTACGCCGGAGCAGCGCTGGCGCCGGAATGGTTTACGATAGCGCCGATCGAGGCGATCAAGCGGGTGCTGAAGAAAACGGGCTTCATGGTCGGGGACATCGATTTGTTTGAAATCAACGAAGCGTTTTCGGCCGTGTCCCTTGCGATCAACCGGGAGTTGGGACTGGACGGGAAAAAGGTGAACGTGAACGGTGGTGCGGTCGCGCTCGGTCACCCCATTGGAGCAACCGGGGCGCGCATCCTCACGACGCTGGTCCATGCCATGGCCGCGCGTGGGGCGAGGCGGGGGTTAGCTGGCCTCTGCATCGGCGGAGGCGAAGCATTGGCGATGATCGTGGAACGGTACTAATCAATTGTCACCTGTCATCGGTGAGGCAGCCTCTTTCATGACCGATGACCGTTAACCGTGGCCAATGACCTACTTGGAGACTATGAAACTCGACGAGATCAAGACGATCGGCATTGTCGGAGCCGGCCAAATGGGCCGTGGCATCAGCCAGGTGTGCGCCACCGCCGGCTATGAAGTCCTCCTCGTGGATGTCGCCGAACCGCCATTAACGGAGGCCGTTTCCACCATTCGTGCCGGATTGGAACGCGCGGTTGAACGAGGCAGCCTGACCGGCCATCAGGCAGGAGAGGTGTTGGCGCTCATCCATCCACTGGGACAGCTCGACTGCTTGCAAGACGTCCAGGTGGTCATCGAAGCAGTTCCTGAAAACCTTGGGTTGAAGCAGGAACTCTTTGCCCAATTGAGCCGAATCTGTTTACCGCAGGCTGTGCTCGCGAGCAACACCTCATCCATTTCAATCACCAAATTGGGCGCTGCGTCCGGCCGTCCGGACCGCGTCATCGGCTTGCATTTCATGAATCCTGCGCCTGTGATGAAGCTCGTGGAAGTTGTGCGCGGGCTGGAAACATCGGAACGAACGACACACCTCGCACTCGGCTTGGCGAAGCGTTTGGGGAAAATACCAGTCCTGGCCAAGGATGTGCCTGGATTCATCGTGAACCGAGTTCTGATTCCCATGATCAATGAAGCTGTGTTCACATTGGAGGAAGGCGTGGCGTCTGCCGAGGATATCGATCTGGCGATGACGACCGGCGCCAATCATCCCATGGGACCGCTGGCCCTTGCCGACCGTATCGGCTTGGATACCGTGCTGGCCATCTGCGATGTCCTGTATCAAGACTTGGGTGATCCCAAATTTCGCCCGTGCCCCGTACTGCGTCGGTATGTCGAAGCGGGATGGTTGGGGCGGAAGAGCGGCCGCGGGTTCTACGTCTATGAAGGGAGGAACGAACGGCAGGAAACGATAAACAGTCAGTCTTGATCTTGGCTCCCGGTTCACTCCCACGATCCGGAGGAGATCGATGCAAGAGCGCAAACCACGATTTGTCTCTCTCTCGGGACTCGACGTTCATCGCGTGTATACGCGTGACGATCTGAAAGACTGGTCATCGGATGACCAGCTCGGAGCACCGGGTGAATTCCCATACACCCGTGGCATCCATTCAACCATGTATCGCGGGCGTCTCTGGACGATGCGGCAATTCGCCGGGTTCGGATTGGCGAGCGATACCAATCGCCGCTTCAAATATCTCCTCCAGCATGGACAGAGCGGACTGAGCGTCGCGTTCGATATGCCGACCCTCATGGGGATCGACGCAGATGATCCCCGCGCGCATGGAGAGATCGGTCACTGCGGTGTCGCGGTCTCGTCGCTCGACGATATGGAGCGACTGTTCGACGGTATTCCGCTCGATCAGGTCACCACGTCGATGACGATCAACGGTCCGGCCGCCGTGATCTTTGCGATGTACATCGCGGTCGCGGAGAAGCGCGGCATCCGTCTCGATCGGCTGGACGGCACGTTGCAGAATGACATTCTGAAGGAATATATCGCGCAGAAAGAGTGGCTCTTTCCGCCGGAGCCTTCGCTCCGCCTGATCACCGACACAATCGCGTACTGCGCCGAGCATGCGCCCAAGTGGCATCCGATCAGCATCAGCGGGTATCACATCCGGGAAGCCGGTTCGACCGCGGTGCAGGAACTGGCCTTTACCCTGTACGACGGCCTCACCTATGTAGACGCGGCGGTGAAAGCCGGTCTTCCCGTGGACCGGTTCGCTCCACAACTTTCGTTCTTTTTTAACGCGCACAACGACTTTTTCGAGGAAATCGCCAAGTTCCGCGCGGCCCGTCGGCTATGGGCCCGCGAAATGACGCGCCGGTATCGGCCCGGCGATCCGCGTTCGGCGCAGCTCCGCTGCCATGCGCAGACCGCCGGCTGTTCCCTCACGGCCCAACAGCCGATGAACAACGTCGTTCGGACGACGATTCAGGCCCTGGCGGCCGTCTTGGGCGGTACGCAATCCCTCCATACCAATTCAATGGACGAAACGCTCGCGCTGCCGACCGAGAGCGCGGTGAAACTGGCGCTGCGCACGCAACAGATCATTGCGCAGGAAAGCGAGGTCGCCAACAGCGTCGATCCCCTGGGCGGCTCCTATTATGTCGAAAGCCTCACGAACCGTCTCGAAGAGGCGGCGCTGGATTACTTTCGTCGGTTGGATGACCTGGGCGGCATGGTCCGGGCGATCGAGGGGGGATTCCCACAGCATGAAATTCTCGACGCCTCCCAGCGATATCAACGTGAGGTGGAACGTAAAGAGCGGATCGTGGTCGGCGTCAACGAGTATGTGGAACCGGAGGAACGCCCGATCCCGATCCTTCAGATCGGGCAGGAAATCGAGAGCGAACAGGTGGCGCGTCTGTCTGATCTGCGCAAGACACGTGATCCATTCAAGATGGCCGGCGCCGTCGAGGCGCTGCAGGAAGCAGCCTCATGCGGTGAGAACGTGATGCCGTATCTCATCGAGGCGGTGAAGGCCAAGGCGACGTTGGGCGAAATTTGCATGGCCTTGAAAGAAGTATTCGGCACGTATCGGGAGCCGGCAGTGTTGTAGGAGGGCCTCGGCTGGAAGGATGGGCACCGTCGGTTTCGCCATAATGCGATGAGCGAGGACAGCAATTGAGGACTTGGGGTGTTGGCCGTTCGCCTTATCGGACTAGAAGAACGGCGGAGCGGCATCTATGCGGTGTCTTGAAATGGCAACTGGCGCTATGGCGAAAGCCTCCGTGCCCAAACCTTCCAGCCGAGGACCGGGGTAAGGAGAGAGGACCATGAAGCTCGGGGCGTTTGAGATTTATCCCGTCAGCGACGGTCGGTTTCGGCTGGATGGGGGAGCAATGTTTGGTGTTGTACCGAAAGTCTTGTGGGAGAAATGTTGTCCCGCCGATGAGTTGAACCGGATTCCGCTTAGCGTCACCGCTCTGCTGATTCGGGCCGATGGCAAGAATATCTTGGTCGATACCGGGCTGGGGCCTAAGGAAGACGAGACGTTTCGGCGCATGTTCGCTGTCGAGCGGACACCCACGATACTGGAATCTCTCAAGCGGTTAGGCGTGGGACCGGATGACATTCATCTGGTGATCAATACGCATCTGCATTTTGATCACGCAGGGGGGAACACCATAAAAGAAGAGAATGGAAGCATCAGGCCGACCTTCCCCAAGGCGAGCTACCTGATTCAGCAGGGCGAATTTGAAGACGCCGCTCGCGCCAATGAACGGACCAGAGCCAGCTATCGCCCGGACAACTTCGCGCCGATTGCCCATTTCAGGCAGTGGGAATTTATCAACGGTGACACGGAGCTCGTTCCGGGCGTGGCGGCGGTCGTCACCGCCGGCCATACGCGCTGCCATCAGAGCATCAAGATCGAATCTGAAGGGGAGGTGGCGTTTTTTCTCGGCGACTTGATTCCGACCGTGTCGCACCTGCCGCTTCCCTACGTCATGGGCTACGATCTTTTCCCCATCCAGACCCTGGAGACAAAACGGTGGGTGTTGGATCGGGCGTTCGAGCAGCGATGGTTGCTGCTCTTCGAGCATGACCCAGTGGTTCAGGGGGGATATGTTCGGAGGGATCAGGAAGGCAAATATTTTCTGCATGAGGTGTCGTCATGGCAGTAGCGAGCAAGCCTCTTCGCGTTCTGGTCGGCAAGGTCGGTCTCGACGGTCATGACCGGGGGGTGAAACTCATCGCGCGCGCATTACGGGACGCCGGAATGGAGGTCATCTATACGGGCCTGCATCAGACACCGGAACAGGTGGTCAGCGCGGCCATTCAAGAGGATGTGGATGCGATCGGCTTGAGCATTCTTTCGGGCGCGCACAATACGCTGTTTCGGCGCGTCCTCGAGCTCCTCAAGGAACAGGATGCCGAAGACATTGCCTTGTTCGGCGGCGGAATCATTCCCGATGAGGATGCACTCACGCTTACAGCGGCAGGTGTGAAGGCTCTCTTCGGGCCGGGGGCGCCCATGGAGGACATCGTGAAGTTCGTACAAGGGCTCAAACCACAGGGTTGAAGTACCATGCGTCCATTGACGACAGCAGTGATGACCGATTCCAGCGAATTTGCTTCGAATCGTGCGCACTATGAGAGTCTGGTGGCCGACCTCCGGAAGCATCTCGCCCTTGCTCGTGCCGGAGGGCCGCCGGAAGCCGTCGCCCTTCATCAACAACGAGGCAAGCTGACCGCCCGCGAGCGGATCGCGAGGCTGCTCGACCCAGACGCCACGTGGCTGGAACTCAGTCCTCTGGCGGCGTCCGGCATGTATGACGATCAGATCTCCGCCGCCGGTCTGATCACCGGCGTCGGCTCTGTGTCGGGACGGCCCTGTGTCATCGCCGCCAACGACGCGACGGTCAAAGGCGGGACGTATTTCCCGATCACGATTAAGAAACATCTCCGGGCTCAAGAGATCGCGCTGGATAATCGGCTGCCCGCGATCTATCTCGTGGATTCCGGTGGTGTGTTCCTGCCGATGCAAGGGGACGTCTTCGCCGACAAGGAACACTTCGGGCGGATCTTCTATAACCAGGCGCGCATGTCTGCCCTCGGTATTCCTCAAATTGCCGTCGTCATGGGAATGTGCACTGCGGGTGGCGCCTATGTGCCGGCCATGTGTGACGAAAACGTGATCGTCAAAGGCACAGGCACCATCTATCTCGCGGGGCCGCCGCTCGTCAAAGCTGCAACCGGTGAGGAGGTCACCGCCGAAGAACTCGGCGGGGCGGATCTCCACACCAGGCTCTCGGGTGTGAGCGATCATCTTGCCGGCAATGACCAGGAGGCGATCGAGATCTGCCGGTCGATCGTCGACACACTGCCTCGACGGCCGGTTCTTCGCAGGCCGGCGGCGATCGAGGAGCCGCGCTTCCCGGCCGGCGAACTGTACGGACTCATTCCGAACAATCCGCGTCAGGCCTTCGAGGCTCGTGAGGTTATTGCCCGCGTGGTGGACGGCAGCCGTTTCCACGAGTTTAAGGCCCGGTATGGCCGGACGCTCACGTGCGGGTTCGCCCGCTGGATGGGGCACCAGGTCGGCATTATTGCGAACAACGGTGTCCTCTTTTCCGAAGCCGCCTTGAAAGGCGCGCACTTTGTACAACTCTGTGCCCAGCGGCGGCTGCCTCTCGTGTTTCTCCAAAACATCACAGGCTTCATGGTCGGTAAGGAGTATGAGTCGCGGGGGATCATCAAGGCCGGCGCCAAGATGGTGCAGGCGGTGGCTACCGCCGACGTCCCGAAGTTCACCATTATCATCGGCGCCTCCCATGGAGCCGGCAATTACGCCATGTGCGGACGAGCCTACGGTCCGCGGTTTTTATTCATTTGGCCCAATGCCCGGACCTCCGTGATGGGAGCACAACAGGCGACCCAGGTGCTCTTGACGGTGAAACAGCAGCAGCGAGCCCGTGACAAGGCCGCTCTGTCGGAAGATGAGCAGCGAAAGATCACGGACTCCACGCGGGCTCAGTATGAGCGGGAGGGTAGTCCCTATTTCAGCACGGCTCGGCTCTGGGACGACGGCATCATCGATCCCGTCGAGACGAGACAGATTCTCGGTCTGTGTCTTGACGTCGCCATGACGACGCCGGTCCGCATGTCGCACTTCCCCGTTTTTCGCATGTGAGGTACGGATGAAGAATCCTACGTCGATTCTCGTTGGATCGAATAAAGGCTGCGCACGCGTGACCTTGAATCGGCCCGATCGGCGGAACGCATTCGACGCCCGGATGGTCGAAGAACTCCGCGAGGCCTTCTATACGTTGGGACAGGACCGCTCGGTGCGCGTGATCGTGCTGACCGGCACCGGTTCCAGCTTCTGCGCTGGGGCAGACCTCCGGTGGATGGGGCCCGACCGGACCGTTTCCACTCCGGAGGCGCGGCAGGACGCCGAGCGGTTAATCGAGATGTTCCTGACCATCAATGACTGTCCCTGCCCCGTGATCGGATGTATTCAGGGAGCTGCCTACGGCGGAGGAATCGGGTTGATCGCGTCCTGCGACATCGCCGTGGCCACTGCGGAGGCAACCTTCACGTTCAGCGAAGTCCGCCTGGGGCTGGTTCCCGCAGTGATCGCGCCCTTTGTGCTCGCGAAGACCGGCAACTCCTTCGTACGCCGATTCTGTTTGACCGGCGAGCCGTTTCCCGCACCGGTCGCTCGTGACGGCGGTCTTATCCACGATGTGGTTGAACCGGCTGCGCTTGACACCCATGTTGCAGCATTGGCCGAACACATATCCCACCTTGCTCCGCAGGCCGTACGAGACACGAAAGCGCTCCTTCGCCGACTCCATCATCTGTCGAACGAGGAGAGCTGGAAAGCTTGTGTCGCGGGGAATGTTCGGGCTCGCCTCTCACCTGAGGCACAGGAGGGACTCCGAGCCTTTCGTGAACACCGAGCGCCGAGCTGGGTCATCCCAACAGGTGAAGGTAAAGAACAGCGGTAGGGTTCGCACAATGTCAGAGAATCATCGCCAGGAACGCGATTCGCTTCGAGTCCGCATCATTGAAGTCGGTCCGCGGGACGGACTGCAGAACGAATCGGACATCATTTCGACGGAGGCCAAGGTTTCATTTGTGGATGCTCTGTCCGAAACCGGTGTGGCAGAGATCGAAGCGGGATCCTTCGTGTCACCTCGAGCGATCCCGCAGTTGGCGGACTCCGACGAGGTGTTCCGGAAGATCAACCGTAAACCCGGTGTCGTCTATTCGGCGCTGGTGCCAAACGAACGAGGATTGGAGCGGGCGAGAGCGGCTGCCGTGAGCAAGATCGCGGTCTTTACAGCGGCCTCCGACACATTCACCAGACGGAACATTAACTGTACGGTGAGCGAGTCGATCGAGCGGTTCAGGCCGGTGGTCTTCGGAGCGAAACGAGATGATATGACCGTGCGTGGGTACATTTCTACTGTGACCCATTGTCCCTTCGAAGGAGCTGTTCCGCCATCGCAGGTTCTGGACGTGATGCGACAGTTGCTTGATCTCGGAGTTGATGAGATCTCCCTCGGGGACACTGTCGGCAAGGCCGCTCCCTGCGACATGAGGAGGCTGTTAGATCAGATCGTACCGCGTATCGAACGAAGCCGCCTCTCGCTTCACGTTCATGACACCTGCGGCATGGCCGTGGCGAATGTTCTGACCGCATGGACGGAGTACAGGATTGAGTCGTTTGATACGGCTGCCGGAGGTTTGGGCGGCTGCCCGTATGCGCCAGGTGCGTCGGGGAATGTGGCCACCGAAGATGTGGTGTACGCGCTCAAAGCCTCCAGAGTCTCTCTTCCAGTGGATGAGCGGAAGGTCATTGCGGCGGCAAGCGAGATCGGTAAGGTTCTCAACCGCCGATTGACGTCGCGGCTATCGCAGGTGCAAACAGAACAAATTGCGTATGAGGGTGTGGCATGAGTGCTTCTAGTTTGGGCCTATCCATGCGTGACACCCACGGTGTGGCAATCTTGGCCGAACAGGTCCGGGCCGGAAATGTTCGTGCCGCGTCACGCCTGATCACATTGTTGGAGAATCATCCGAAGGACAGGGCGGTGGTAGGACTTCTCGACGACACCTCACGGGAAGCAACAGTGATTGGGGTGACAGGGTATCCCGGGGCAGGAAAGAGCACGGTTGTCGATCGGCTGGTGGGTTTCTATCGGCGCAACGGTTTGAAGGTCGGGGTTCTGGCGGTCGATATCAGTAGTCCCGTCTCAGGCGGTGCGCTGCTGGGCGACCGCATCAGAATGCAGGAACATGCACTTGATCGTGAGGTCTACATCCGCAGTATGGCCACCCGAGGACATCATGGAGGGCTTGCCCAAGCGACCGGCGATGCCGCGCTGGTATTGAAAGCAGCCGGATATGAGGCGATTCTGATTGAGACCATCGGAGTCGGCCAGAATGAGATCGACATCGTCAATCTCGCGCACACTGTTGTTGCAGTGGTGGCACCCGGTCTGGGCGACGAAGTGCAAGCTATGAAGGCCGGATTACTGGAAGTCGCACACATCGTCGTCGTGAACAAAGGAGACCTTCCGGGCACGGATCATACGTTGCGGGACCTGCGGGAATGGTGTCCAAAGGTATTGCGTACGGTGGCGACGACGGGCGAGGGGATTCCAGAGCTTGCCGAAGCGATCGCGGGGCATCAACGATCTCGCGGTGTCCGTCATGTCGAGAACGCCCGGGACCGCTAGTACCTGGCTCGGGCGAGGGTGGCATGGCGGCTGAACCGGATGAGTGAAGTGAGATACGGAAAAGGAAAAGTCGAAGGTGATGATCCGGCGGCAACGATGAAGAGGGTTGCGCCCGATTAGCTGCCGGTTCAAGCGAAGTTTGGTATGGAGGACTTATGCAGCATCAATTATTGACAATCTCTCACCATATCGCACGGATCACTCTACACAACCCACCGGCCAATGTACTGAATCTTTCCGTGCTCAAGGAGCTCGAACTCGTCTTGAACGAGTTGGAAGAGGACGAGTACGTCCGAGCGGTGATTGTGACTGGTACAGGGCGCTTTTTTTGTGCAGGAGCCGACATCAACGAACTGGCGCGTCTCAATACAGCGCATGGCGGTTCGGAATTTGCTGTTCATGGACAATCACTCCTCAATCGCATCGAGCGATCAGACAAACCTGTTCTTGCCGCTATCAACGGAACCTGTGTCGGTGGCGGTCTCGAGCTGGTTCTCGCCTGCCATGTTCGGGTGGCAGTTGCCGGGGCAATGCTGGGATTACCCGAGATCAAACTCGGTCTCATTCCCGGCTTCGGAGGCACCCAACGGTTGCCGCGAATCGTCGGGCCATCGAAGGCGGCCGAGATGATTTTGACGGGTGAAAGTCTGTCTGCAGAGGAGGCGCTAAGAATAGGTCTGCTGAGTCGAGTGGTACCGCCGCATGAGTTGATCACACAGGTTGACGCCATCGCAGCGTCAATCGCCGTACAAAGGAAAACCGCGGTTGAGGCGGCACTTCATGCGATCAGAGGCGGACTCGACATCCCGCTGTCGGAAGGCCTGGCCAGGGAAGCAGAATTGTTCGGCCGATTGTGTGGGACTCCTGAAAAACAAGAAGCCGTACGGGCTTTTCTTGAAAAGCGACAGGTCAAGGTTGCGCACGCATGAAGAGCAAGCACGTCGATCGTCAGTTGGAAGAAAGAAGAAATCGATAGAGCGAAACGACTCCCTCTTGCTCTCATGACCCATGACGATTGACATGCTTGTCAGGAGAGAGAATGTTCGCAGATCGCCTCGCCCGATATTGTCAGTCTCTCCGTTACCGCGATTTACCGGACGCCGTTGTCCACGAAGTCAAACGGCGGGTGCTCGACAGCCTAGGTTGCGCGCTGGGCGCATGGAACGCACCGCCTTGCCTGGTTGCTCGACGAATTGCCAAGATCGTCGAAGTGCCGCACGGTGCCACGCTGTGGGGCATGGATCACAAGACACTTCCCGACCTCGCCACCTTTGCCAACGGGGGGCTGGTTCGCTATTTCGATTTCAACGACACGTATCTTTCCAAGGAGCCGGCTCATCCCTCCGACAATATCCCGGCCATTGTCGCAGTCGGCGAGACAGCCCACGCGTCGGGTAAACAGGTGATAGAGGCCATCGTGCTCGCCTATGAAGTGCAGTGCCGGCTCTGCGACGCCGCGGCGCTTCGCTCCCACGGGTGGGATCACGTAACGTACGGCCCCTTTTCTTCCGCCCTCGGCGCCGCAAAGCTCATGAAACTTTCACACAAGCAGACAGTACAGGCTGTCAATCTGGCCGGTGTCGCGAATGTGGCTCTGCGGCAGACACGGGTCGGGGATCTGTCGATGTGGAAAGCCTGCGCCTTCTCGAACGCCGCACGCAACGGTGTGTTTGCCGCCACGCTGGCGCAGCTGGGTATGACAGGACCGTCGCCCATCTTCGAAGGTGAAAAGGGCTTCATGAACCTGGTTTCAGGACCGTTCGATCTTGCGATGCTGGGAGGAGAAACGGGACAGGCGTCCACGATTGGCGAGTTCAAGATCCTGGACACCTATGTCAAGCATTACCCGGTCGAGTATCACGCACAAACTGCGGTCGAGGCTGCGTTGGCGCTTCGCAATGAACTGATGCAGGCGGAAGGGACTCGTGCCATCGATCATGTAACAGATGTCGAGATCGGGAGTTACGACGTGGCGATCGAAATCATCGGACGCGATCCTGAAAAATGGAAGCCGGCCACGAGGGAGACGGCCGATCATAGTTTTCCCTATTGCGTCGCAGTGGCATTGCTTCACGGTCACGTGACCCTGCCGTCATTCGGCCCGAAACGGTTGCAAGATCCGACCGTGCGGAGCCTGATGAAAAAGATCCGTGTCGTGCAGCGGCCCGAATTCGTGGGACGCTACCCCAAGACCATGCCGACCAGGATCACAGTCAAGAGCGGCGCGGAGAAAACCTATATGAGTCAGGTCGATGTGCCGGTTGGACATCCCGGCAATCCGATGTCGGATCGGGATCTGGAAGCAAAGTTTAGCCGGTTGGCCGCAAGACGACTGAATCGCTCACGGATCGAGCGGCTTATTGAATTCGTGTGGACGCTTGATCGGGTCAAGGACATCGGCACCCTCATGCCGCTTTTGAGAGTCTGAATCAATAAAGGGGCGGAGCGTAAGTGGCGAACATGGACCATGATTCAGAAACATTGAAAAAGAGATCCCGCCTCCGCGAGCTGCTGAGTACGCGCACCTCCGCCATCCCCGGAGCGTTCAACGCTCTGGTTGCGATGCAGATAGAAAAAGCCGGCTACGAAATCGTGTATGTCTCAGGGGCCGCGATTTCCGCCTGCCGTGGAGTGCCGGATATCGGGCTCCTCACGCTCAGTGACATGGCGGCGGAAGCAGGGAGAATTGCCAAAGCCGTGTCGATTCCGACCATCGTCGATGCTGATACAGGTTATGGCGGCCCAGCGGACGCCGCGGAAGCTGTGAGGGTATTCGAAGAGGGCGGTCTCGCCGGTATGCAGATCGAAGATCAAGAGATGGCCAAGAAGTGCGGGCATCTTTCTGGGAAAAGGTTGGTGCCTATAGATAGAATGGCAGCCAAAGTCAAAGCAGCCGTCCATGCCAAAAAAGATCGGGATTTCATGATCGTGGCCCGCACCGATGCCCGCAGTGTGGAAGGCCTTGAGGCTGCCGTCCAACGTGCCGCGACCTATGCGGAGGCCGGCGCGGATGCGCTGTTTCCCGAGGCGCTTGAGTCCGCCGAAGAGTTTCAGACTTTCGCCCGCGAAATCAAGAAAAGGGGAGCCACCGTTCCGTTGATCGCCAACATGACGGAGTTCGGGAACACGCCTTTTTTGAGCGTCGCGGAATTCGAGAAGCTGGGGTATCGTGGCGTGCTCTTTCCCATGACGCCCTTGCGGACAGCACTGCGGGCCATCGGAGGGCTGTTAGCCGAATTGAAACCGTTGGGCTCTCAGAGAAACCGGCTCCACCACATGATGACGCGACAAGAACTGTATGATTTGCTCCGGTACACAGATTCCGGTGAGGACCGGAAAGGGAGGATGTATGAGTATCGCCATGAAGGAGTCTCTCGCGGCCGAGGTGAAGGACCATCCTGCGTATAG
This sequence comes from Nitrospira sp., assembly GCA_019636815.1. GTDB lineage: Bacteria > Nitrospirota > Nitrospiria > Nitrospirales > Nitrospiraceae > Nitrospira_D. Next base: position 20,475 of record JAHBWT010000022.1, on the reverse strand, counting down.
CCCCGGCCTTGAAGGAGTGATCGCCGGAGAATCGGCTCTCTGCCTCGTCGATGAAGGAGAAGCCGGTCTCCTCTATCGGGGCTATCCGATCCGTGATTTGGCGGAAGATGGCACGTTTGAGGAAGTCGCCTATCTTTTATTGTTCGGTCACCTGCCGAATCAGAAAGCGCTACAGGACTTCTCGGCACAACTCATCGATCAGGCTGTCCTGCCTCGTCTCCTTGACGTGTTCCTTGGCGCGGTGCCTTTGGGTGCGCACCCGATGGATATCGTCCGAACGGGTGTTTCACTGCTGGGTATGGTTGATCCGGATGCAGCCGATCACTCGCGCGATGCGAACGTTCGGAAATCGATTCGGCTATTGGCGCAACTTCCATTGATGGTTGCCACCTCTCATCGGCTTGTGAACGGCAAGCCTCGGGTTCGACCGCGAGAGAACCTGAGTTTCACCGAGAATCTCCTCTATCTCCTTACCGACCGGAAGGGGGATGACCAGGCGAAAGCCATGGCTCGAGTCCTTGATACCTCCCTCACGCTGTACGCCGAACATGAATTCAATGCGTCCACATTCGCCGCCCGCGTCACGGCCTCGACGATGACGGATCTGCATTCCGCCGTTACCTCGGCGATCGGGACACTCAAGGGACCGCTCCATGGTGGAGCGAATGAGGCGGTCGCGGAGATGTTCATCGAGATCGGCAGCCGTGAACAGGCGGAAGCATGGGTGCGAGAAGCGCTCACGAAGAAACAGCGGGTCATGGGGTTCGGCCACCGCGTCCTCAAGAAAGGCGATGCTCGTTCCGCCATCATCCAGCAGCACGCCGAATCGTTGAGCAGAATTTGCGGTGATCACCGGTGGTACGAGATTGCGACCGCCGTTGATCATATCATGCAGGAGGAAAAAGGTCTCCGTCCCAACCTGGACTTCTACACGGCAGTCGCCTATCTCCTGATGGCGATTCCCCGCACCCTCTACACGCCGGTGTTTGTCTGCTCGCGCATCATCGGATGGTGTGCCCATGTCATTGAACAACAAGACTACAACCGGTTGATGAGGCCCCGTGCCTTCTACACGGGACCCGCGAGGAGAGAGTATGTCCCCCTTGATCGCCGTACCTGACCCTATCGCACGGGCAAGAAAAGTAGAAGGTCTATGTCCAGTGTTTCCGTGGAGCTCGTTCGCTGACTTCTTCAAATCCCGCGTCTACGATCGTTCCTTAGTCAACCGGACATTCTTGACCTATTGCGACGATGACCGAGCCATCCGCTACGCTTACAGCTACGGGGAATTTGGAACGATGGTCCAACGGGCTGCGACGTTCCTCCATGACGAGGTTGGCTTACGACCAGGGGACCGGTTGGCAACGATCCTCTTTAATCACGATGCCACCGTGGTGCTGTACTTTGCGGCATGGGCCTTGGGAATCACGGTTGTCCCGATCAACGTTGAAGAGTCCGTGGATAAGAAACGCTATATCCTTGAACATTCCGAGGCGGCTGCCGTCTGTTGTTGGCACACGTATCTTGATGAAGTGAAGGGTCTCCAGCGAGAACTGCCGGCCTTACGATATGTGATTGCGGTGAATGATGACGGATTCGTCCAAGGGCCGAAGCATAGGGCCGGGGCCAAGATAGGAGCATCCCTCTCTTTCTTGGGTGCCGCATCTCTCGGTCTCGATAACGAAGCGCTCATCGTCTATACATCCGGGACCACCGGTCCACCGAAAGGTGTGGTCCTCACCGTGGAGAATTTGCTGATCGATGCCGACGCCATTGCCGACTGGCATCAGTTCGGAACGGAAGCCCGTTTGATGGGTGTGTTGCCGATCCATCATGTGAATGGGACGGTTGTCACGCTGATCACGCCGTTTTACTGCAAAGGCGGCATCGTCTTGAATCGCAAGTTCAAGAGCGCCACGTTCTGGCGGAGAGTACACGAAGAACGGGTGACCTGTGTCAGTGTCGTCCCGACTTTGCTCGAATTTCTCCTCGATGCGAACGAAGATGTGACGATGTACAAGCTGGACGGCTTCGGCGGGTTCATCTGCGGGGCAGGCCCCCTCCTCAAAGCCACTGCGATACGGTTCGAAGATCGATTCGGCTTTCCGATTCGCCACGGCTACGGCTTGTCCGAAACGACCTGTTACTCCTGTTTTCTTCCGAATGACCTCTTGCGGGATGAACATCGCCACTGGATCGGGGGCTACGAGTTCCCCTCGATCGGCGTCCCTCTACGACACAACGTGATGGCAATCCTGAGCGATGATGGGCAGCTGCTGCCGGAAATGGCGAGAGGAGAAATTTGCATCCGTGGCGGCACCGTGTGCGCCGGTTATTTCAAGCGTGACGACGCCAATGAGGCGGCGTTTCAATGGGGGTGGTTTTGCTCCGGAGACGAAGGGTTCTATGTCCGAGATAAGCTGGGACGGCCGTTTTTCTTCATTTCCGGTCGCCTCAAGGAATTAATTATTCGTGGCGGGGTGAACATTGCTCCACTGGAAATCGACGAAGTGTTGCGGACGCATCCCCTTGTCCGATTCGCGATGGCTGTTCCCTTCGAGCATCGTTACTATGGGGAGGAGATCGCTGCTTATGTGGTGCCACGAGACGGCGCCCTTCCACCAACCGAAGCCGCATTACTGACTCACTGCCGCCAACGGCTGCCGTTTTCAAAATGTCCCAAGGTCATCCGCTTTGGACAAGAAATACCCTATACCTCGACCGGCAAGCCCAAGCGCCTGGAGCTGAAAACCCTACTGGCTTCCGTATTGGCGGCCTACCGCGATCATCAATTCGGGGACACAAAGTTGGCATAGCGGTAGCAGTAGGTCACGGAATCAGAGACGAAGCGCAAGGGCATCACGCCGTTCACACTGTGATGAAACTACACACCGGACAGTCCTTTTCCCACAACATAGATGCATGCTTCGCACGAGCTTCTTTCACGTTTTTTCAAAATGAAGGTGAGTTGACAATGACATCGATCTTATCTATTCGATTTGGAGTATTGTGGATGGGAGGAACCACTAGGTGGGAAGCTCCGATAGAGCCCTCACACCGAAGGAAAACAGGTTCGTTCTGAGAAACGCGAGTACCTTGAGTTAGCTAAACAGCCAATTCCAGAACGCGAGGAGCCAGCTGGTAATCATGGCGAACCAGGAGTCGTCGGCTGTCGGTGGCGCCACATCTACGGAGGAAGAAGGCATAGACGGTGCGCTTGGTGCGAGATCAGGGGGTGGGGAAACGGCTTGTGCCACCTGCGGTGGCTCAAGCTCCTCAACCGGCGGCAGTTCCGGAGGGGGCGGCGCTTCGGTCGTCGGCGGGTGCGTGATGGATGGCGTGTTTGTGTTTGAATGAGAAGCAACGCGCAGTGGCGCTTGGAGGTGAATCTGCTCCATATCTTGTTTGTACTGAGCAGCCATGGCCTGCAACGAAGTGCTCTCGTGTCGAATATCTGCGATCTTCCGAGCCAGGTGCCAACTCTGGTCCAATAAACTGGCCACCTGGGTCTTGAGCGACGAGAGCCGTTCCTCCGCCTCCTGCCGCATGACCGGCAACAGTTCTTGTTCACGTTGGATGGTTGCATGAAGCTCACCGATGACGGCGTCCTCGCGCTGATTGGCAGCCTGCAATCCGGCGATTTGTTGATCTAACTCCCTGATGTCTTCCCGAACGGTTTCTAGCGCGTGGGTGTGTTCTGCAGTCTCCGCTTTGATCCGTTCATACGCGCGCTGACTGACGCAGCCGATATCCATCAGCAGCGCGGCTCCGAGTAGGCACAGGGCGATCTGTTGGACAACGGATGACACCGACCGAGTAGGATTTGTCATGGGTAGAGCCTCATGCGGTAACCGGCCTATCATCTGTGTGCTCAGGTTGGTAGTCGATCCGGTGATCAGCCGCGTGTGACCTCTCAAAGGATCACCGACGCCTTTGACATGGGTCTAGGATGTACACAGATCTGAAGAGCCAGTCAACCCTCCGCAATGGAAGTTTGGACAACGCGGAGCAGTTTGCGTACGATGAGCGCATGATGTCGGATGAAAGAGATACGTCCATTCGGCTCCCACCGGAATGCGAATCTGCCTTACTGGATCGCTTCCTTAAGGCCGAAGCGATGGCACTGTGGACGGTGCGGTCGGCGCAACATCAAGAGGTTCCTTCCAACGTATATGCCTTTCTCCGAAGACATGAAGAAGATGAACGACAACACCTGGCGCAGTTTGAAGCCATGATCGGCCGTCAACCGCGTGAACGCGAACGTCTTCCATCCGTTCCACGACAATGGCCGGTTCTGGCTGTTCAGATCTACGGCTATGAGTCCCTGGGATTGGAATTTGCCAGACTCCTCCTCACGCTCAGGCCGGATCTCGCTTCGATTCTTGAAGATGAGGTGACCCACGTCGCATTCTTCGAGCGAGAGATTCGGCGAATCCTCGATGGTGATTTAGCCGATCAGGCCCGACGATCGGCGGTGGCGTGGTGGCGAAAACTACCAACGACTGTGAACCGATACCTGGCGGCAGAAGTGTTGGATCCGGTTCGGCCGGTATTAGCCGAACGCATTCTTGCTGTGATCGAGAGACGATTCATCGAGACAGGACTTCTTCAGATCAAAAGGGAATAGGGAAAGGCCGGGATCAGGCTCGATTAAGAGAGAAGGCCGTTCACGGCTCCCATCTTGCGGTACTTCTCGTCTCGCTGAGCGAGGAGTTGATCAGCCGGCACATCAAGCAGCTCGAACAGTCGGTTGGTGAGCGCTTTACCGACTTGATCATATACGGCTCTCGGTTCGCGATGTGCGCCACCCAGCGGTTCAGGGATCGTTTGGTCGATGATGCCAAGTTTAGCCAGGTCGTCAGCCGTCATTTTGAGGGCAGAAGCCGCATCGGGTATCTTTTCCGGGCTATCCCAAAGAATTGCGGCGCAGCCTTCCGGCGAAATCACCGAATAGACCGAATGTTCCAACATCAGGACGCGATCGGCCACGCCCAGAGCCAGGGCTCCGCCGCTTCCTCCTTCACCGATGACCACGGAAAGAATCGGAACCGTCAACCGAGACATGACAAACAAATTGCGCGCGATGGCTTCAGCTTGTCCACGTTCCTCGGCACCGATACCGGGATAGGCTCCCGGAGTGTCAATAAACGTCAGGATTGGGCGGTTAAACTTCTCCGCCATTTTCATGAGGCGGAGCGCTTTCCGATAACCTTCAGGATTGGGCATGCCAAAGTTCCGTTGCATGCGTTCCTTCAGAGTCTTGCCCTTCTGATGACCGATCATCATCACGGGACGGTCGCTGAATCGAGCGAACCCTCCCACAATGGCTCGGTCGTCGCCGAACACACGGTCTCCATGGAACTCGAGAAAATCCCGGGTCAGTTCACCGATATAGTCCAAGGTGCTTGGACGTTGAGGGTGCCGGGCCAGCTGAGTACGCTGCCAGGGAGTGAGAGTTTTATAGAGATCGTGTTCTACTTGGGCAAGCTTCGCGCGAAGCTTGCGAATGTCGTTTTGGGAAGACGTCTTGCCGCTTGTGGCTGCGGCGGAGAGTTTCTCAATTTTCTCTTCGATCTCTCGGATCGGCTTTTCAAACTCGAGGTAATCCCGCATAAACCTTCAGCAATCCAGTCCCTCAACACACGAGAGAAACATGGAAGTCTTTAGCTCTCCCTGAGATTACTCGCTAAGATAGCAAAGAAAGGGCCCCTTTGCCTAGCACTTCTTCAACATCCAATATAAAGTGATCGCTTGGACAGACCGCGAGGTGCGGGAGTGGAGCGGTCTCCGCTTCTACCGTGCCTTCAGTTCGAAACGACATGCAGATTGTTGTGTTACCTGGGTGTCGACGGAGCACCTCAAGCAAGCGAGGCAGCTGGTCCCGCACTTCGGGGTGATCGGTGAGGCGGATTCGAATGCGTTTGATGGCCTGAGCCTGCACCTCCGCCAACGGCTCGATCTTACTGCCTCGGATTTTCGTGCCTTTGTCACCACGATCGATTGTACCGGTGATCCTCACGATCTGTTCCGGCGTGATCAATTCTCCGGCTGTCTTAAAAAGATCGGGAAAGACGATGACTTCGGCCGTGCCGTGCAAGTCTTCCACCGTCAGGTAGGCCATACGATCGCCCTTTTTGGTCAGCATCGATTTGACGGTGGCGATGATGCCGCAGAGTTTCACCTCACCACTGTCGGCGCAATCCTTCAAGCCGATCGTCGAGGTGGTGGACAATGCGCCGAGTGTCGATTCGTACCGTGTGAGGGGATGGGCGGAAATATAAAACCCAGTCAATTCACGTTCATATTTGAGTCGTTGAGCCTGATCCCATTCGGCAATCGAGGGTAGTGGATGTGCGGGTAGGGACACCGAGGCGCTCTCTCCCTTAAGTTCCTCGCCGAAGATACTGATCTGCCCTAACTCTCGTTCGCGCTGGGCTGCCGCGCCCTCCTCAACGGCCTGATCGAGCACGGCCATGAGTTGCGAACGCTTCGCGCCCGTAGAATCGAACGCGCCGGCCTTGATCAACCCTTCCAGCATCCGTTTATTGACTTTGTGCAAGTCGACCCGCCGGCAAAAGTCGAAGAACGATCCAAAGGGACCCGTCCGAGATCGCACGTCAAGGACCGACTCAACAGCTCCCTCACCGACATTTTTGATGGCCGCCAAGCCGAACCGGATGGCTCCGTCGGCCACGGCGAAGTGCTTTTGACTGGCGTTCACATCGGGCCCCAGGACCTTGATTCCGAGATCTCGACATTCGGTGAAATAGCCGACCAGTTTGTCCTGGTTGCCCATATCGGTCGTCATGAGCGCTGCCATGAATTCCGTCGGGTAGTGAGTTTTCAAGAAGGCCGTCTGATAACAGACCACTGCATACGCGGCCGCATGCGATTTATTGAAGCCGTATCCGGCGAACTTCTGGATTAACTCATAGAGCTTTTCAGCTTTGTTCTCGGGAATCTTGTTGTGCTTCGCGCCATCGATAAACTTGACGCGCAGCTTTTCCATTTCTTCCGGCTTCTTCTTTCCCATCGCGCGGCGAAGAATGTCGGCTTGTCCCAGGGAGAAACCGGCGACCTTATTGGCGATCGCCATGACCTGTTCCTGGTACACGATCACGCCATACGTATCCTTCAGAATGGGCTCCAGCTCCGGTGCCTCATATGTGATCGGCACCTTCCCCTGTTTGCGCTTGATAAAATCAGGAATCAGATCCATCGGCCCCGGTCGATACAGCGCGATGATCGCGATGATGTCTTCGAATCGATCAGGCTTCAGCCCCGTAAGCAGATCTCGCATGCCCGAACTTTCCAATTGGAAGAGTCCGGTTGTTTTACCCGAACTCAGCAGGGCAAATGTGGCTGGGTCATCAAAGGGAACTTGATCGATCACAAGGGGCGGGGCCTCGGGATGTGCCTCATTGATCATCGTCTCGGCTCGCCTGATCATCGTGAGGGTTTTGAGGCCGAGGAAATCGAATTTCACCAAGCCGATTTTCTCGACGTCTCCCATCGAATACTGAGTCACGATTTCGTCATTGGCGCCCTTGTAGAGCGGGACATGGTCGGTGAGCGGACCCTCGGAGATCACGACGCCCGCAGCATGGGTTGAGGCGTGGCGAGCAAGACCTTCGAGCGATCGGGCATTCACCATCAGCTCTTTGACCTTGGGATCGGTTTCCACCAACTCGCGCAGGCGAGGCTCTGTCTCCAAGGCTTGCTGCAAGGTAATGTTCAATTGATTGGGGACGAGTTTCGCAACCTTGTCCGCGTCGGCGTACGATAGCTCTAGTACGCGTCCTACATCGCGAATGGCGGCTTTCGCGCCGAGCGTGCCGAAGGTGATGATCTGGGCTACATGGTCGGTGCCGTACTTGTCGACCACGTAGTTGATGACCTCACCTCGCCGATCCATGCAAAAATCCATGTCGATATCCGGGAGAGAGACGCGCTCAGGGTTCAAAAAACGCTCGAACAAGAGCGTGTAAACCAATGGATCAAGATCTGTAATTCGCAATGCGTACGCGACAAGGCTACCTGCGGCCGAACCGCGTCCTGGTCCGACAGGGATGGAGTGAGATCGAGCAAAACGGATGATATCCCATACGATGAGGAAGTACCCGGCAAATCCCATCGAGCAGATCACCATGAGCTCTTCTCTCAGTCGCTGCTCATAGACAGGCGGAGCGATCCGACCGGGACGTTCCTTCAATCGCTCCTTGAGACCGGCGACGGCGAGGTGCTCAAGGTAGGATTCGCGATCTGCGAACCCTTCTGGAACTCGGTACTGCGGAAGATGAGTCTGGTTTAAGGGGAGATCGAGTGCGCAATGGTCGGCAATGCGGCAGGTGTTCATCACGGCGTCGGGAAACTCCGCAAACGCCGGGGCGATCTCTTCAGTGGATTTGACATACAACTGATCCGTGTCGAATTTCATTCGGTTGGGATCACTCAACGTTTTTCCGGTCTGGAGGCACAGCATCAGCTCATGTGGCCGCGCGTCTTCCTTGTTCAGGTAGTGGCAATCATTCGTCCCAGCCAGTGGAATCCCGAGCTTCTTATGGATCTCCATAAGGCCGGCGTTCGCGACACGCTGATGATCGAGTCCATTGGCTTGGACTTCAAGGTAGAAATGGTTCTTCCCAAAGATCTCCTGAAACTCGCCCGCCACCGCCATGGCGCCAGTCATATCTTTTTGGCCGATGAGGTAAGGAATTTCACCGCTCAGGCATCCGGACAGGGCGATAATCCCATCGTGATGTAACTTTAACAGCTCCTTGTCAATCCGAGGTTTATAGTAGAATCCTTCAAGGTATCCTTTACTGACAAGTTTGATCAAATTCTGATAACCGGTCAGGTTTCGGGCGAGCAGGATCAGATGGTAGTAATCGTTGTGCGCGAGTCCACTATCCTTCTTCGCATGTCGACTTCCGAGCGCCATGTAGGCTTCACACCCGATGATCGGCTTGACGCCCGCTTCCTTTGCTTTACGATAAAACTCGATGGCCCCGAACATGTTGCCATGGTCGGTCATGGCCACTGCCGGCTGGTTGAAGGCCTTGATCTGGCGAACGAGCGGCTCGATCTGATTTGCGCCGTCGAGGAGACTGAATTGGGTGTGGAGATGGAGATGGACAAAAGAGGACGCCACTGAACGTACACCTCGTTGACGGATTGTATTCAGGGTCGGAGAAGGAGTCAACCGGAGAGCACAGCTGGATCACATCTCTTAATGAAATGCGATCAATAAGCTGCCTCGTGCGAGATTGCTACAACCGCTCCCCGTATTTTTTGTAGTGTTGCTTCTTGGCGTCGGCGATCCAATTTTCCCGTCTAATACGTTCCGGATCGGTCTCGAGCCTCTTCGAGACCTTCTCGATATCTGCCGGTTTCCAACGAGCGATTTGGATAAATGTGTAGGTGCCCAGCTTATTGAGAGTCTGGGCAAAAACAGGTCCGATTCCATTGATCTTTTGGAGATCGTCTTTCTGAATATCTTTACCGCTACCGGATTTTGGTTGTGCGACATGGGAATTTTTCCCCGCGCCATTCTGGCGGCCCTGACGCGGAACGATGCTTGTTGGAGCGGCGTTGGTGCTCGGAGCGGTTTTGGTACCGGGAGCTGCCTTGGTGTCAGGAGCTGCTTTCGCGTTGGGAACAGCTTTGTTGATGGGCCCCGCTTTGGTGTTGGGAGTCACACTGGACTTGGCCTGGTCGACGTAGGAATGGTGCCCTGCTCCATTCTGGCGGCCCTGATGCGGCCCGACGGTCGGTTGAGCGGCTTTGGTACTAGGAGCAGGGGGAGCAGTTTTGGCGACGGGCTTCCCCGTGGCAATGGTCGATCCTTTAGCTGAAGGGATGGCCTCCGCGCGCAGTTCCGCTTGCATCTCTCGAAGCCGCTTTCGAAGGCGACTGATCTGCTCATCTTTCTCTGGGATACGCTGTACTTCCGTGGTCAACTGTTGGCGCGCACTTTCAAGGTCGTGCAGCCGGTGCTGGAGGCTGGCAATCTGTTCATCTCGTTCATGCAGGTGGCGTTCAGCCAGCCGATGTTGTTCACGGAGTTGGTCCTGGGCGGCGCATTGTTCTTGAAGCTTGGTGACATGCCTCTCATGGTCACGGACGGTACGAGTGAATTTGTTCTCCCATTCCTTGATTTCCGACTCCTTTTCACGAAGGACATGGGTGACCGGCATCAGCTTCTCAATCCGCTTATCGCGTTCCGCGAGAGACCGCTCCAGCTGCTGGAGCGTGTCGCGATGCGCGGCCTCCCGGTCGCTCAGTTCAACCTCCAGCTGATGGACGCGATCTTGCGTGGAATCGAGCTTCGCCACTTGGGCTCGGAGCCGGTCGTGGTCGGCAAGGCCTTGGTTGAGTTGGGCGATGTGTTCGCGCAGGACGCGGATCTCCTCCTTCAGCACTTCCTGGACTTGCTCGGCAGCCCGACAGGCCTGTTGAGCTCCATGGACTTCGTCCGCCTGGGCGGCGGCACTCGCATCGAACGCATGGATCCGCTGGTCACGCTCCGTGAGAGCCCGTTCCAGCTGCTGGAGTGCACCGCGATGCGCGGCTTCCCGGTCGCTCAGTTCAACCTCCAGCTGATGCACGCGACTTCGCATCGACTCCAATTCCTTTACTTGCTCCTTTGCTTCGGCAAGAAGGCGCTCTCGGGCGGGGAGACCTTCATTGAGTTGGGCGATGTGCTCGCGCAGGACGCGGATCTCCTCCTTCAGCACTTCCTGGACTTGCTCGGCAGCCCGACAGGCCTGTTGAGCTCCTTGGACTTCGTCCGCCTGGGCGGCGGCACTCGCATCGAACGCATGGATCCGCTGGTCACGCTCGGCGAGGGCCCGTTCCAGCTGCTGAATTGTCCCGCGATGGGCCGCTTCCCGATCGCTCAGTTCAACCTCCAGCTGATGCACGCGGTCTTGGGATGACTCCATCTTTTCCACTTGGGCACGGAGGTAGTTTCGATCGGTGAGGCCTTCGTTGAGCTGGACGATATGCTCGCGCAGGACCCGGATCTCCTCCTTCAGCACCTCTTGGGCTTGCTCGGCGGCCTGACGGGCCTGTTGGGCTCTACGGACTTCCTCTGCCTGGTCGGAAATGATTAAATTGAGATCATTCATGCGCTGGCGTGCCACATCTGCTTCAGCCTCTAGGGCTGTCACTCGATTCGACCGTACGGCCAATTCTGTTTCAGTCACCTTCATCTGCTCGGTCCGCGCGGTGAGCTCTCGTTGGGTGGAGGTGATCATCGTCTCGGACGACATGATTTTCTGCTCCAATATCTGCATCGCTGCAGTCTTTACCTTCAAATCATGCGACGTCGTCTCCAGCGCCTTTTCCTTTGTGCGTAAGAGATTGGCGAGTTCCTGATACTGTTGTTCGAGCGAATCCTTTGAGGGTGGCTGTAACCATTTGCTCAGTGTGCTCATAGTTCACTCATTCCTTGCTTCCGCTAATGTGGTCGGATGATTCTGGTTGATTCTGACTTTGGAGGTCTGGTTTGGTATCTCCCATCGGGAGAGAGGCCCTGTCGAACCATAGCTGGTTGTGGTCAACGGATTCATGAATCCTTAGCAGTGCGGAGGGATGCTTCGGAATGCCCACCTCAGGGAGGAGTATCAATACAAGGACACCGCCGGTGAGGATTCCCGCACGCCTCATAAGATCAGCCTACTGTGGATGATGTGATGACTGAGGTGCGACATGTCACGGTACCACATTTGATGACCTATGTACTAGGGTGAAATCTGCTCCGTCAAGCAGATTGAGTAAGAAAGTGCACAAGCGCTCATGAATGTTCGAGTGAAGCCGATTCACAAAGAAGGAATCCATAAATAGAACAATAGAACTGTCACCCTGCCTGGTGATTGCCGCAGCCAGTTTGGTTGAATGATGCACACTTTCGAGCAAGCGGCGCGATCTGATTGAGGCTATCGTAAGGGGTTGATATGGAGCGTGAGGGGCAGGTAAATGAAAGAACGTGAGCCAAGAGCTTCCGATCGAAGGTGCCCGGTGGTCTCAGCGATGAATCAGCGTAGTTCATAGATGAGCAAATCACGACTCAGAGACAAAATCGCGATCGTCACAGGCAGTAGCAGCGGGATCGGCAAGGCGATCGCCCTTCGGTTTGGTCAGGAGAGGGCCACGGTAGTGGTCGCCGCAAGGAGGATGACCCTGTGTGAGCAGACAGTGCATCAGATACAGCAGAACGGGGGAGAAGCAGTAGCGATACAAACAGACGTGGCTGACGAACGCCAGGTGGAGCGCTTAATGACTGACACGGTGAATCGCTACGGCCGGATCGATATTTTAGTCAACAATGCCGGGATTGGCGGTGGGAGTCGTCTGGCTGAGACGAGCACTCAGACATTCGATCACGTGATGGGTGTGAATTTGCGCGGGACGTTTTTCTGCTGTCGAGCAGGGTTTCGCCAGATGAAACAACAAGGGGGCGGAGTCATCATCAACATGTCGAGTGTGTCAGGACTCCAAGCCTGGGCGGGGACGGGAACGTACAGTGCCTCGAAACACGGCATCATGGCACTCACGAAATCATTGGCAGATGAAGGCCGCCCGTACCACATCAAGGTCAGCGCCATCTGCCCGGGAGCTGTGGCTGATGAGTTGGTCGACGCATCTCCGGCAGAGATTGAGCGCAGTCAAAAGATCGACCCATTCGATGTGGCGGAAGCGGCTGTATACCTCTCGGCGCTCGGGAAGTATACCGTGGTACACCAACTCGTCATCGATCGCTTGGGTGCTGACTGGTAAGGTCCAAGGACTATGCACCCCGCTGGATTCGAAGCCTCCCAGGCCTAAATTCCCCAAAAGCGCATGAGTCCGGTCGCCAGTTTCAGCCGAGCACTTCGCTGCGACATCTTGAGTGGAGCGAGGTTGGATATGCTCTCCACCGTGTGGATGTTTCTCGTAGGGCAAGCAAGTCTCGGGTTGTCCACCAGCCTTTCTCAAACACGGGAATTACTTCGGAGAGATGGTGCTGGGCCCACCCTCATGCAGTGAGCCCGTCGGTCTGGATGGAGGGAGAAGTTCCTGGTAGAAGTACGCTAGAGGTATACCTTCTGATGATCTTCCTTGCGCCGTTTGAGGTTGGCTCCGATGCGGGCCCGCTCACGTTCGTAGCCCACGGCGGTGAAATAGAGAGTGCGATCGAAGAATTGATTCAGGAGGTGCATCAGTTCCAACTCGCCATGTAGCTCCACGGCGCTATCGGACAAACCCTCACGCTGGACGAAGGCGCACATATGCTCTTTGGTAGCGGTGATAGCCCAGAGGAAGTGGCTGTAGGCCACGCCCTGCGCAGCTCGACGTGCGCCCAGCTCTGTGTAGCGTTGCTCAATCTCGGCCTCGGTCATGTGCATCAGCCAGTTACTCAGATTATCGTAGATCTCGCGGGTACGCGCCCGAAGCTCATCGGGGGGGACTTTGTGGAGGTCGCTGCAACGGTGAGAGTTCCACACTTTTTCGCTAAGCTCGCGGGCAAGCTGCTCGGAGTTCTTCTCGATCAGTTTCACCAATCGGCCAGCCAGCATGGCACACCTCCTTGGTTGAGTAGTTATGGTAGGGGAATGTACGGCCTCCTCCTTGTGGCCCAGACGTTACCCGATTGACGGTATCGACGTCAATGATACGTCCGCCAGATACGGGCTATACGTCGCCTTGCACTTGTCGGACCCATTTGCTATTCTTCGCCCGCCTATCACATGTACGCAACATAACCACCCCCACATTAATTTTGGTACCGAATTCGGAGGAGTACGTAACATGACCGGCATCAAGCGGGCATTGATCAGTGTTTCGGATAAGACCGGAGTCCTTGAGATGGCTAAGGGACTGGAAGCGCTCGGCGCTGAAATTCTGTCCACCGGAGGCACGGCGAAGGCCCTCCGCGACGCCGGAGTGCACGTGACGGATGTGGCCGCCTATACCGGCTCTCCCGAGATCCTCGACGGACGGGTGAAAACACTGCATCCCAAGATCCATGGGGGGTTGCTGGGAAGGCGTTCGCTCAAAGCCCATGTCGAACAGATGCACCAGCATGGGATCGGTCCTATCGATGTGGTGGTCGTGAATCTCTACCCGTTCGAAGCAACGATCGCGAAGCCCGATTGCCGATTCGAGGATGCCATTGAGAATATCGATATTGGTGGGCCGTCGATGTTGCGGTCTGCTGCCAAGAATCACGAAGATGTGCTGGTGGTTGTGGATCCAGCCGACTACGCGCGGGTCCTTGATGCGGTGAAGGGCAATACGGCGACGGCGGCGCTACGCCGCGAGCTGGCGATGAAGGTGTTTCAGCATACGGCGCGCTATGACGGATTGATTGCCGCCTACTTGGAAAAGCAGGCGCGAAGCGGGGAGATGAAATTTCCGAAGGTGTTGTCGCTGCAGTTTGAATTGGCTGAAACGCTTCGTTACGGAGAGAATCCTCACCAGCAGGGGGCGTTCTACCGCGAACGACACAGCAACGAGCCTTCAGTTTCACGAGGGAAGATTCTTCACGGGAAAGCCATGTCCTACAATAATTTTCTTGACGCCAATTCCGCGTTGGAATTGGTCAAGGAATACGATGAGACGGCCGTCGCGATCATCAAACACAACAATCCCTGCGGTGTGGCGCTTGGCGCAACGTCGGCGGAGGCGTATATCAAGGCGCGGGAGACCGATCCAGTTTCGGCCTTTGGCGGGGTGATCGCATTCAACCGGATCGTCGATATCGCGGCGGCAAAGGAAATCACCTCTACGTTCGTTGAAGTCGTCATTGCTCCGGGGTTTGCCGAAGACGCGTTGGCCGAACTGAAACGCAAGAAGGATCTTCGCCTATTGGATGTGGGACCATTGATGAAGGTGAAACAGGAAGGGTTCGATCTGAAGAAACTCGTTGGTGGATTGATCGTGCAAGATCGTGATCTCGGTGTCTTGGCCGATCTTCGTGCGCTGACGGTGCCGACGGCCCGCAAGCCGACTGATGAAGAGTATGCCGCCTGTGCGTTTGCCTGGAAGGTCTGCAAACACGTCAAGTCCAACGCGATTATCTATGCCAAGCCTGGCCAGACGGTCGGCATCGGGGCAGGACAGATGAGCCGGGTGGATTCCGTGAAGTTGGCGGCGATGAAGGCGCAAATACCGGTGAAGGGCTGTGTCATGGCCTCGGATGCGTTTTTCCCGTTCCGCGACGGCCTCGATGCTGCAGCCGAAGTCGGTATTACCGCAGTCATTCAGCCTGGTGGATCTATCAGGGATGCCGAAGTCGTCAAAGCGGCCGATGAACATGGGATGGCAATGATTTTGACGAGTATGCGCCATTTCCGCCATTGATCGGATGTTGAAAGCAGCCGCCAGCGGCGTTCTCGCATCGCTCGATGCCCCAACGTACCCACAACAGTACGCCTCGGCAGTTCGCTCGCCGCGGCCTTGCCGGCGACGCGTTTTGAGCATCCTCGGATTTCATATCTTCTCTCCTGTTTAAGAAGGTGTCATGAAAATTCTTGTGGTCGGCGGTGGTGGGCGAGAGCATGCGATCGTATGGAAACTCGCGCAGAGTTTGCGCACGTCCGCCCTGTACTGCGCTCCGGGCAATGCGGGGATCTCGTCATTGGCGACCTGTGTGCCGATCAAGGCGGACGATCTTCCAGGGCTGAAACATTTCGTGCGTCAAGAGAAGATTGACCTGACGGTCATCGGCCCCGAGGTGCCGCTTGCGTTGGGCATCGTTGACGAATTTCGCAAGGCCAAGCTCAAGATTTTCGGACCGACCAAGAACGCGGCTCGCTTGGAAGCCAGCAAGATCTTTTCGAAGGACGTCATGGCCCAAGCCAAGATCAGAACCGCTCAGGCCAAGAGTTTTGAAAAGGCCGCCGACGCCATGGCCTATGTGGAGGGGCATGAACTACCGGTTGTGATTAAGGCGGACGGGCTGGCCCAGGGGAAAGGGGTTGTCATTGCGGCGACCCGCGATCAAGCCAAGCAGGCGATTGTGGATGCCATGGAGAACGCAGTCTTCGGCCAAGCCGGCAAGAAGGTTTTGATTGAACAGTTTTTAGAAGGCGAAGAGTTGACGGTCATGGCCTTCACGGATGGTAAGACGGTGGTGCCGATGCCGGCGGCGCAAGATCATAAGCGGGTCGGTGATGGTGACACGGGGCTGAATACGGGAGGAATGGGCGCATATTGTCCTGTCCCACTTGGAACGGCCGAGCTACAATCTCAAGTCACACTTGAAGTGTTGCAACCGATGGTCGATGCGATGGCGCGCCTTGGCTCTCCCTTCCAGGGTGTGCTCTACGCAGGACTGATGGTGGTCAAGGGAACGCCGTATGTGTTGGAGTTCAATGCGCGGATGGGCGATCCTGAAACTCAGGTCGTGTTGCCGCTGCTCAAGACCGATCTCCTCGATGTTCTCGACGCGGTGGTGGAACATCGGCTGGACCAGCTCGCGGTTGAATGGTATCGAGATGCCGCAGTGTGTGTCGTGATGGCTTCGGGAGGCTATCCTAGTTCCTACCGGCAGGGGGCGGTGATTCGTGGCCTCCCCTCGGCCACTTCCACGGCAGCGACCTCCATGGTGTTTCATGCGGGGACCGCTCATCAAGGGAACGAGACGGTTACGGCTGGAGGTAGAGTGCTCGGCATCGTAGGTCGAGGAGCAACCCTTTCGGATGCCCAGCGCGAGGCGTATCGGGTCGTGAGCACGATCTCCTTCGAAGGATGCCATTTCCGGACGGATATTGCGCATCGTGCGTTCAAGACGTAAAGGTTGCGCTCCGATCCGCTCCCTGAAACACCTCTCTTGGCAAGCCACAATCGCAGTGCGAAATCATCCACATTTCCAGCGCGGTCTTCGTATGTGCGCCGGCGCTAGATCCGAATAGCCGGAGCCGATCTTCTGGATATCGGTTGTGATCGATCTGTTATAATACGTTCATTCGATTGACGAGCAAACAGGTGTGAGACCCGCTTGTCGAAGCTGCAGCCTGTCTCGATCCATACCGATGAAAGGGAGCGGGGATTATGAGAATGCGCAGTCATTGGATGCAGGGGCGCAACGCGGTTTTCTGGCTTGGTCTCATGCTGAGCCTCGTGGGGTGTGACTACTGGCCGCCGGCTTTGCAGGCTCAGATCGAACAGATGCGATCGGAAACACAAACGCTGGCGATGGAAAAGGCTCAGCTGCAAGGGCAAGTCTTAGACTTGTCGAGGGCCAAGCAAGAGTTCCAGAGTCAGGTGGAGGAGCTGAGTCGGATGAATCGCGAAAAAACCGCGATGATCATGAATCTCCAGAAACAGTTGGATGCGGTTCGCGTAAAAGCCGTGAAGTCGATGTCTTCCAAAGCAACACAGCGGAAAGCGGCAACGAGATCAACGGCGAAGTCTTCCGCCAAGGCGGCGCCAAAGAGTACCCTCAAGGCGCCACCCACCAAAAAATCTGTTTCGAAGGGAGCCGGTGTACGGTAGCTCGATGTAAGACTTTACGGTGAAGAGGAGGACGTCGCGGTGTTCGACGCCGCAGCTGATGAGCCGGTTGATGCCGTCGCAGGTGCCGCTGCGGGAGTAGAGGGAGTTGTGCTTGGTGCAGCAGAAGGTGAGGTTTCTTTCTTCTCACCGGTGCCTGTTCCTGCGGGCTCACTCCCGGTACTTGATGGAGGTTTCAGCTTGTCAGAGTAGTCGGTCACGTACCAGCCGCTCCCTTTGAACATGATCCCCGGCGAGGAAATCAGTCGTCTCACAGCCTTCCCACATCGTTCGCAGGTGGTGAGGGGATCGTCTTTCATGCTCTGTTTCACTTCAAATCGGTAGGCACAGCCTTCACACTGATATTCGTAAATCGGCACGGCTTCCCTCCCTTAGCGCGTTGTCCTTTCAAGAGATCCGTGTACAGATCACGTTAATCTAGCACACGCCTGTTCGAGGCGTTCAAGACCTCTGGTAATACTTGTCATACTGGTTGCATACGATAGCCGCAGATGTTCCTTACTGCCAAACGGCTCACCAGGTACCACCGCGATACGGGCTTCGTCCAGCAGATACTGAGCCATATCGTTCGGAGTCTTGAGCATACCTGACGGCCCCTGTTTTCCCAATACTCCTTTGATATTCGGAAAAGCATAAAATGCCCCGCGTGGCATCTGGCAAGATATACCAGAGATCCTGTTCAATCCGTTCACGATCGTGGTCCGGCGGCGGGAAAATTCCTCCACCATGTTGACGGTGAACGGTTCTCCAAGCCGCAATGCAGCCACGGCCGCTTTTTGGGCGATGGAACAGGGATTGGATGTGCTCTGGCTCTGAATATTGGCCATCGCCGTGATCAGCGCCTGAGGGCCGGCCGCATACCCGATCCTCCACCCGGTCATAGCATAGGCTTTTGAGACGCCATTGATAATGACGGTTCGAGCGGCGATCTCCGGTCCCAGCGAGGCAATGCTGACATGGGCGGCCCCGTCGTACAGCACCTTTTCATAGATCTCGTCGGAAATCACGAGAAGATCATGCCGTACGGCGACCGATGCAATCTCTTCCAGCGTCGCCCGATCATAGGTCGCTCCGGTTGGATTACATGGACTGTTCACGATGATGGCTTTGGTTCGAGGCGTGATGAGTCGTTCCAGGGCGGCCGCATCGACCGCGTACGCTTGCTCCTCGGTCGTTTGAAGTAGAACCGGCGTCGCATCGTTTAAGAGGGCCTGATCGGAATAGGATACCCAGTACGGGATTGGGATGATGATCTCATCACCCGCTTCGAGGAGGGCCTCGGCCAAATTGTACAGCGAGTGTTTGGCTCCGCAAGAAACGAGGATCTGAGATTTTTGATAGCACACTCCGAGTTCGGTCTGTAGCTTATCTGTGATGGCGCCACGCAATTCGTCGATTCCTGAGGAGGGGGTGTATTTGGTAAATCCCGCGCGAATCGCTTCTTCAGCTGCAGCCTTGACAGGCTCTGGCGTGTCAAAGTCGGGTTCGCCTGCCGAAAAGTCGATGATGTCCAACCCCTGTGCGGCCATGGCCTTTGCCTTTGCAGCCATCGCAAGGGTAGGGGAAGGTGCGATGCGGCTGACACGGGCAGCGAGCTTCATGGCTTGAGACTCCGGATACGGTCTTCGAGGCGGTGCGCGACGTCTGGGTGGAGAAACTCCGTCAAGTTTCCACCGTGGCGCGCGACTTCTTTGATGATGGTCGAAGACAGATAGGAATATTCCTCGCTGGGCATCAAAAAAACCGTTTCCACCGTTTTGGCAAGTTTGCGATTGATGAGCGCCATCTGAAATTCGTGTTCAAAGTCTGAAATGGCGCGTAACCCTCGGATGATCGCATGGGCGCCTGACCGTTCAACATAATCCACTAATAATCCCTCAAACGGCGTGACGTCGACTTGATCGAGATCTTTCATGACCAGCTTCACCATAGCAAGACGTTCCGCTAAATTGAAGAGCGGATGTTTCGATGGGTTTGGAGCCACGGCTACGATCACCTTATCGAACACGCGAAGGCTACGCGTAATAATGTCTGTGTGGCCATGGGTAATGGGATCGAATGTGCCGGGGTAGATGCCGGTCTTCATAGTCGCGCAGCGTTGGGACTGGAATAGACTGAAAGGGTGGTATCTCCGTATCGATACCGACGCAGGAACTGTGTGCGTCCTACAGACATGGGTAAGGTGGTTTTTGTGGCGTGCTCGATCACCAGCCACGAGTCGGCGCTCAAGAGATCCTCGGACTGTGGATCGGATAGCAATGAGGCAAATTCTTCAGCATCCGAATACGGTGGGTCGGCAAAGACGATGTCGTAAGGAGCATTCCATTGATCAGGGGTGCGGAGAAACTGTTGGACTGCCTGGGCCCGCGTAGAGAGTTCGTCACCGATTTGGCAGATCTGCATATTTCGCCGAAGAAGTTCCAGCGCCTCTCTGTCGGATTCTACCGAGGTGACATGTGCCGCTCCTCGGCTTAAGGCTTCTATTCCCACGGCACCCGTTCCGGCATAGAGGTCTAACATTCGGCTCTTCGTCAACCGATTCCCAAGAATTGAAAACAGAGCTTCTCGAACCCGATCCGAGGTTGGACGAAGATGGTGCGCCCTAGGTGTGTAGAGTCGCCGACCTCTATTAGTACCCGCGATCACACGCATACTAACCAACATTATCTTCAGCTAGGTACACTAACATAGCGTTTTTGTGAGGGTCAAGGAATGGAGCCTGGGTGAAGGTAGGGCAGGGTCATGACGTGGATGAGGAATGGGTCGCTAACGTATGGAAGGGTTCTCGATCCTCTTTTGACCGTGCAGATCTAGAGGACTATAATGCGGTCACTTTTGAGCGCGAAAGTAAGGATCGTGCTCAAACGGCCAACTGTTCCCTTGCAGGGTCAGATGCCGAGCCCGAAAAAGAGAGAAATCTAGCGAGTGGCGACCGTGTGAGATTCTCGGGCCGCCAGGCTCTTTCTGCGATTGTTG